>JBGTEI010000365.1:0-2208 GCA_041747875.1 Pyrinomonadaceae bacterium
TCGCACGACCTTATTAGATCTATAAGGCGTTTTTCGACCAATTCGTCATATTCTGACGAATCGTGCGGGTGAATTCCAACCGCCGCATAGATCGAATCAAATTTTTCTGCGAGGTTTACGGTCTTTTCAAAAGAATCTTCCTTTGGACTCCCTGTGCCAACATTAAGCATTGCAGCAACTCCGGAATCAAGCGCGCGCTGAATAACGTCATCACGATCGTCACCAAATTGTTCACCGTCGATATGACAATGAGAATCGATTATGGTCATTTTTTAACTTGTTCAAATTTCAGCGTATTCAGGGAAGTATCCATCGTTTCCAGATCTTTTTCGTCTACATAGGAAATTCCAAGCTGTATTATCTTTCCGCTGGTTTTTGTCATATAGAGCACTTGTTTTAGTTCTATATTATTAATGTATTTCCTTAACCATATCCGGTAAAAGATTGTGCCATTGATGTTTACGACCTTCATCGGCGAATGAAGTTTGTAACCCATATTACTAATAAAGTTTTCCTCGGATACTTCAGCGATCGCCTTCATGTCGAAATCTATTGTCGGGATCGTCTCGGCAACACAGATAAATGAAGCGCTCTCACTGATCTCCGACCGCGGCTTAAGCAGCCTGAACAGCATTCGTGTCCGCTCGGCACTCTGCGTAAGGATCGCTTTTCCGGTGCGGTTCATCGAAGGATCGATCTCCTGAATGCGCTCAACCGTTTCGCGCAGGTCAACCGTATCAACTATCGTCCACCCCATCGGCAGATCGATCGAAAACCTGAATTCATCATTTACAAATCGTTGATTTGCACTCGAAACTGTGTTTTGAGCACTCGCGGAATTCTCTTCCTCGCTGACGGTTGCGGGAAATGTCTTAAACGAATCAAAGAATTTGCTGTTCGACGCGGCACTTTCGCTCATATTTCCGTCGTCTTCACCCTTCATATCGGTGATCGCCATCAACTGATATAGCCTTCCGCCGGAGAATAAGCTGATGGCTTCAAATCTCACGGCATCGCTTTCACCTACTACCTTACGCGCGGGCATTCCATTGAATTGCACATCGCTATGCTTGATTTTTGACCCGATAAATATTTTCCCCAAACCTGACTGCCAGCCATCGTACAATCCATTTCGGAATTCAAGCCCTGTATTTTGGATCCCTAAGTTAACATCGGCAAACAAAAACTTCTTCGAATCCCGCACCGAAGTATATGAGGTCAATGTAGAGTTAATAAGGTCCGATTCAAATGGCTTTGTCTCCCTAACAGGCAGGTCCGGAAAACTCACCGCCGCGCCGGAAAAGTTGAACCGGTATTCGCGCCAACCTTCATCATCCGCATCTCCGATCTCGCTCGCCATGCTGTCAAAGCTGCGTCGTCGTACGGCTGATTCCGCTGTAATACCTCCGGCGATCAACGCTAAGTCAAACTGTTCGTTAATCTTAAAGGAATCATAAAATCGCTGAGTCTCGTTATCGAAAGCTTTGCGCTTTGCGTCACCATGAGCTGACCAGTTTGTCACATTTTGGGTGATCTCAAATATGCGCTCTTTGGTGAATACAATTCTGGTCTTTGTAAATCCGTTTTGATATACGACTGAGAAATCTTTTGCTTCAAACCGGGAGACATTGATGCTCTCTTCCGAAACCAAACGACTTGTGGGAGGTTTCAGCAGTTCATCTTTGATAGTTTCAAAATATCTCTTAGGATCCTGAAAAACCCTGCCCGTTTCTGTCAAACGGTAGATCGAAACGATCGTGATCTGCGCCTTATTTTTCGCAGTGAAGGTCTCGGTAAAGACGCCATTTGAAAGTTTTGTTGTCTTTAGGGGATTCCCCGGAAACACGGCTTCAAATCCATCCCTTCCCGAACTAAATCGCTGCAACTCGGAGGAAGCAGGAGTTGAAAAAACGAGCGGAGCGGGTGGAGGAGGCGAATCCTGCGATCGCGCAATGCCAAAAAAGACAATTGCTGCAAACATCGTCGCAAAACATCGGGTGAATTTCATAATTACTTTAATCTCGCGCCGTTTGGAACATCTTCTAGAAAGGTTGCGATCACGGGCCTATCGCCGTCGCCGACGGACGCCGCACAAACCATCCCCTGTGATTCCATTCCCATCATCTTTCGCGGTTTGAGGTTTGCCACAACGACTATCTTCTTACCGATCAAAGAATCCGGTGAGTAATCCTTTGCTATACCGGCAAG
>JBGTEI010000366.1:0-3968 GCA_041747875.1 Pyrinomonadaceae bacterium
AGCAGGTTTTACCTGAAAGCAAGAACTTCATGGGCCATCTTGGTATTAGTCAGATCGATGACGGCAAAATCCTTTACTCAAAGTTAGCTGGCGATGAAGTAAATATTTATTTGATGGATGAAGACGGGAATAACGAAAGACGCCTGACGAAAGGAGGGAAATTCAACATTCAAAGCTCGGTTACGTCTGACGGTAAATACATTTTATTCTCGTCAAATCGTTTGGGGGCCTATTCGATTTGGAGAATGAACCTCGATGGTTCGGAGCCAAAACAACTTACCAAATCGGAAAACTCAAAGGACGTTCATCCGCGAAGTGCAAACAATGGGAAAACTGTCTTTTTTATGCGGCAGGCGAATGACGGCGGAAAAGGTCAGCTGATGAAAGTATCGATCGATGGCGGTGAAGTATTGAATCTTGTTCCGAAGAGTGAAACGTCAGATCTGATGGCAAGAGTTTCACCCGATGGTAATTCACTTGCTTACTATTCATTTACTTACGATAAAGAAGCAAAGGAACTCAAACCTCTTTTAAGGATCGCTTCGTTAGACGGGGATAATCTTGTAAAGCAGACTCACGAATTCGATTTTGACATCGGAAGGAATTTTGAGTGGTCACCTGACGGAAACTCGATCACATTTGCAAAACGTGTCGGTATTGATAACCTTTTCAAGCTCAATATCGAAGACAAAAAAGAGACTCAGGTAACCAGTTTCACTTCGGGGAATCTGATAAATTTTGGTTGGGCGAAGGACGGTAAGAACATTTTCCTTGTTCGTGGGATCATCAATAGTGACCTCGTGCTAATTAAAGGCACTACCGAGGTTTAGGAAGTTCCCGGGTATATTTTCAACTACAGCATTGATCTATTTTGAGCGGTCGAGTTTGCTCTTCCGCGGTTTGTGCTATTTTAAAAAGAACCATGGCAAAAATTTCATTTCACGGCGGAACCGGAACCGTAACAGGTTCAAAATATTTACTGGAATCAAACGGCAAGAAAGTTTTGGTAGATTGCGGGCTTTTCCAAGGGTTGCGAGAGCTGCGTGAACGCAATTGGCAAGATCTTCCTTTTGATCCGCGAGATGTCGATGCGGTAATTATTACGCATGCACATATCGATCATACCGGTTTTTTACCGCGCCTCGTTAAACTAGGATTTAGCGGCAGCGTATTTACGTCGCGTGCGACCGGCGACCTTATGAAGATACTGCTTCCAGATTCTGCGAGACTTCAGGAGGAAGAAGCTGATTACCGTAATCGGAAGGGGTTAACGAAACACTCTCCAGCACTTCCACTATACGATGAAAATGATGCAAAAGAGACTCTTAGCAGGTTGGTCCAGGTTCCGAACAACGGTGAACCGGTCGAAGTTTGTAAAGGAATAAAAGCTAGTTTTAATGTTGCCGGCCATATTATGGGTGCAAGCCTCGTGTTAGTTGAATTGGAAAACGCACGTGACAATGGCGACTCAATAAAATTCCTGTTTTCTGGAGATCTTGGGCACTATGACCAGGCCATTTTGAAGGACCCCGCGCCGCCGCCTGAATGTGATTATTTGATGGTTGAATCGACCTACGGAGATCGGCTGCACGATGAGGTCCCGTCAGACGTACTTCTCGCTAAGGTAATAAACGAAGGTTTTAAACGAAATGCACCGATCTTAATACCCGCATTTGCAGTTGGAAGAACCCAGGAAATAATTTACCTGATACGCGAACTCGAAGAAGCGGGGAAGATACCGGTCATGCCGGTGATCGTCGATTCACCGATGGCGAAGCAGGCTACCCAGGTCTACCGACGCTGGAGCGAAGAGCACGATGAGGAATATGCAAGTATACTTGCCGAGAAAAAGCATCCGCTTCGGACTCAGCAGATGACGACGACGAACAATCGTGACGATTCGATCAAGATAAACAAAGAAAACGGAGCAATAATAATTATAAGTGCTTCGGGTATGTTATCGGGTGGACGGGTTCTGCACCACGCGGTTCGAATTCTCCCAAATCCCGATGCGACCCTAATTTTTGTCGGTTACCAAGCCGCGGGAACCCGCGGAAGATTGGTAAAAGACGGGGCAAAAGAGGTGCGAATAATGCACAGCTGGATTCCGGTTCGATCCCATTTGGAGGAGATTGGCGGTTTTTCTGCGCACGCCGATTGGAAGGCGGTATTGCGCTGGCTTAAGGCTTTAGAAAGTGCACCAAAGACCGTTTTTACGACACATGGGGAACCTGAGGCGGCATCTGCGATGGCACAGCACATTCGAGATGAATATGGCTGGAAGGTTTTGGTGCCTGAATATAATCAGACGATCGAACTTGAGTAGAACCGGGGAGATCGCAGAATTCTTGATTAGCCTGTAATTCGTTCCTGCCCGATGTGAAAGATGGCATCGCCGAGATAAACTACGGAAGTTTGATTAACGCAAAACACGAAACCGTCCATTGGCGAATTCATCTTTTTTTGAAACTGCGCGTAAGGTCCGCTAATGTACGCGAGCAACTGCCCTTTATTTACAAATGATCCATTCGCGACGACCGGTTGGAACATACCTGAGTTTCTCGCCCGAACCCACCGATTGTTGTCCAAAAATACAGTTTTAGGTCGCTTCTTTGACTCGGATTCAAACTTTCGGATATTCAAGTGATCCAGCACGTTCAAAACCCCTTGAACCCCGGTTTCAACAACATTCTCATCTATTGTCCTTGATTTTCCGCCCTCAAAAATAATTGTGGGTGTTCCTCGATCGTTCAAAATACGCCGGATCGACCCCTTTGGAGCTTTGTTTTGAAGGAGCGTAAACGGGGCATCGAATGCTTTGGCGAGCTCGATATTTTTTTCGTGAGTGATGTCGTACCTGATCTGCGGAAAGTTAAAACGTTCTTCGGCCCCGGTATGGAGGTCGACGACAAAATCGGCGTGAGGAATGACGCCCTTCGTGATCGAATTTGCTACCAGACTCGCTAACGAACCTCTCGGGTTACCCGGAAAGGCCCGATTCAGGTCACGTCCGTCTGCAAATTTGCGATTCATATTCAGAAACGCCATAACATTTACGATCGGAATACAAATTACGGTACCAAATTGGGGTTTGATCTGTTTTCTATAGAGCAGGCGTCGAATAATCTCTATGCCGTTAACCTCGTCTCCGTGGATACCGCCCAGGAGGAGCAGTGTCGGCCCGGGTTTTCGCGATTTCTCAATTATTACCGGGACTTCGATCCTTGTTCGAGTATAAAGAGACGCAACATCCATTTCCAGATAGTTGCGTTTTCCGGGAACGATTTCCTGTCCAAGAATTTCCATAAATTATTTAAGTTAAACGTGGCGCTCTACGTATCTGATGATCTCTTTTGCGACATCCTTTTTTGTAGCTTCTTCGATCCCTTCTAGTCCGGGAGAGGAATTTACTTCCAGGATCAAAGGTCCGCGGGCTGATTGGAGCATGTCGACACCGGCAATTCCCAAACCCATAACCCTCACGGCTTTGATCGCCGCGTCTTCTTCTTCGTCGCTCAATTTAATAAGTGATGCGCTTCCGCCGCGATGAAGATTTGACCGGAACTCACCTTCTTTCGCCTGCCTTTTCATAGCACCGACGACGACGCCGTCAACAACAAATGCACGGATATCAGCGCCTTTAGCTTCTTCGATAAATTCCTGTAAAACTACCCTCGCTTCAAGTCCGTTAAACGCTTCAAGAACCGATTCGGCGGCCTTTCGTGTCTCCGCCAGGACAACGCCAAGACCCTGAGTTCCTTCAAGAAGCTTGATTATTATCGGCTTTGAATCGATCAGACTTACAACGGATTCAGTGTCTCTCGTATAGTTTGAAAAGACAGTTTTCGGCATCCCCAATCCCGCACGCGAAAGCAGCTGTAAACTTCGGAGTTTGTCCCGTGATTTGACAAGCGCCTGCGACTCGACAGCCGTAAATATCTTCTGCATTTCAAACTGACGAACTACCG
>JBGTEI010000367.1:0-5745 GCA_041747875.1 Pyrinomonadaceae bacterium
GGACGAAATCAGGCACAATGTAATCGAGCAATCTCTGATAGTGCGTGACAAGAATGATCCCGTTCTCTGCATTTTTCAGTTGGTTAACGCCGTTTGCAACAACGCGTAAAGCATCAATATCCAAACCAGAGTCAGTTTCATCAAGCAGAGCCAATTTCGGATCAAGAACCGCCATCTGCAGTATCTCATTGCGTTTTTTCTCGCCGCCGGAAAAGCCTACATTTACCGATCGCTTAAAAAAGTCGCTGCTCATTTCGACGATCTTTGCCTTCTCTTTGAGCAGATCATTAAACTCAAGCGGATCTAATTCCTCTTCGCCGATGTGCTTCATTTTCTCGTTGTAAGCAAGACGCAAAAACTGCGAATTCGATACACCCGGAACTTCTACCGGATATTGAAACGCCATAAATACACCTTCCCTTGCGCGTTCGTCAGGATCGAGTTCAAGCAAATTCTTGCCGTCATAAATGATCTCGCCTTTCGTCACCTCATAACTCGGATGTCCCGCGAGCACTTTCGCAAGCGTAGATTTCCCCGAACCATTCGGCCCCATGATCGCGTGAACTTCGCCTTTATTTATCTGCAAATTCAGGCCTTTTAATATATTTTTGCCGTCAATGGCAACGTACAGATCTTTAACTTCTAATAACATAATTTTCTATTTTCTAACCTAAACAACTCATTAAATTGCGTTCGTGTCCATAAAGAAATGCTTTACTTCGCCAAACATAAATGTATCTTCTAAAAATTCCACGATTCCCGTTTCAATATCGTAAACCGCGCCGATCAAACCGATCTCTTTCTTCTCGATCATTTCCCGCAAAATTACGCTCTGTTCGATGACCATTTCTACGCTTCTCTTTACCTGAATTCTTGAAACCTTCTCGACGAATTCGCTGTTATCCGAATTTCTTTCATCCGTTACAGTTTTTTCGTGGTAAACCGAAGGCTGAATTTTATTGAGCAGCGTCGAAAGATTTCCCATCTGAACATTGTCGCAAGCCCCTCTGATAGCGCCGCATTTTGTGTGTCCGAGCACGACCACCAGCTTTGACCCGGCCAGCTTACAGGCAAATTCCATACAGCCGAGAACGTCTTCATTGATCACCGTTCCGGCTATTCTTATGCTGAAAATTTCACCTAAACCCTGATCAAAAATGAGCTCGGCCGATGTCCGGCTATCGATACAGCTTAATATTGCGGCGAAGGGAAATTGTCCGTCGCGCGTTTCATTTACCTGTTCGAGCAGATCGTGATGGCTCTTCAGATTGTTGACGAACCTATGATTGCCTTCCCGCAAATACTGCAAAGCAGCTTCAGGTGTTGTATTTGCTTGTGTTTCTTCGGTATGTGTTCTCATCCGATCGTCTTTTCCAAAATTGCTTTCGCTTCTTTTGTCCAATTTATAAATCCCCGTAAGTGCATGATAAAAAAGATCGAGCTCCCGACAACAACCGGAACGCTGCCCGTCAAGATCCCAAACATTATCCAGCTCAGGCTTGCCGCCATAAAAATAATAAAGCCAAGCTTATTCTTATTGCCAAGTAAATAAACGCCGGTCAAACCAAAGCCGGTCGCAAGCCAATCTATTCCATAAAATTGCAAAAACTGCATTGATCTATTTCGCGCTAAACCTCACGCTTTCTCCATTTCGCGGCGATCGTGATGATCGCAAAAACGGCAATTATTGCCCAGATAATGTTTACGAGGCTCGATGGTATCGCTCCGTAATACAACGTATTAGCTGCCAAAAATATACTTCCAAAGATATTCATCAGCTGATAAGAGAGCGAATTTCCTTCAACCTTTCCAAATGAGATCAGCCCATAGCCTAGCAAAATGATCAGCGCACCTGTCCAACCTAAAATGTCGACCCAAACTTCCATCTCAAAAACTGTTTCAGACCTCGATCTCGCCTTTCATATAAAGAACCGAATGTCCGCCGATCTTTACCCGCTCATTTACCAACTCACAAAACAGCTCGCCTCCGCGCGCGGATATCTGTCTGGCAAAAAGCGTGTTCTTCCCAAGTTTCTCGGCCCAATATGGAATCAGCGTACAATGTGCCGAACCCGTTACAGGATCTTCAAATACGCCGACTTCCGGAGCAAAAAACCGCGAAACAAAATCACAATTCCCGCCTTTTGCGGTAACGATCACGGCATGGGTATCGATATTCAAAAGTTCTCCAAAGTTTGGTTTAAGCCCGCGAACTTCATCTTCCGTTTCGTAAACCATCAAATAATCGCGTGATCTCAAAACTTCTTTCGGCGCCTTTCCGATCGCTTCGAGCAAGCCTTCGGGGATCTCACAATCAACCGGAGGACGCGAAGGGAAATCAAGAACGAGTTTGTCGCCTTCTTTCGCTACTTCGAGAAGTCCGCTTTTGGTTTGAAATTTGACAACCTTTTGATCTGAGCCAAAAACGTTAAAAATTACAAAAGCACTCGCCAGAGTTGCATGTCCGCAAAGATCCATCTCAAATGTCGGCGTAAACCAGCGGAGTTCGTAAAAAGCTTCTTTTTTTACAAAAAAAGCCGTCTCAGAAAGATTATTTTCAAGCGCGATCTTCTGCATCAAGTCCGAATCGATCCATTCATCGAGCGGACAGATCGCCGCCGGATTTCCCGCGAAGACTTCCTTAGTAAATGCGTCGATTTGATAAATTGGTAACTTCATATTTTTTATCTACAGATAAATCAAAGAACATATAAATTTCATATCTGCGAAAATCCAAGCCATTCGCGTCACCCGCGTTCCAAAACCGAAAAATCGCAACGCGGATCTTGCGGATGATAAGAAGATAAACGCAGGTCAATCAAACAACATATAAATTTCATACCTGCGAAAAGCCAAACCATTCGCGTCACCCGCGTCCCAAAACCGAAAAATCGCGACGCAGATCTGGCGGATTATAAGTGGATAATTTCCCTCATTCCTTTACCGCCGCGACTGCTTGGATCTCGATCTTCGTACCGAAGTGCAAATCTTTCACCGGCACGATCGCCCGCGAGGGTTTGTGATCACCTAAAATGTTTTTATAGACTTCGTTTACCCTGTCCCAGAGTTCCATATCAGAAACATAGATCGTAATCTGCAAAACGTGATCGAGATCGCTCCCTGCCTCTTTTAAGATCGCTTCGACATTCCGCAAAGCGCGCTCTGTCTGGAGTTCGATCGCTCCCGTTTCCACCTCGCCGGTCGCATGGTTCATCGGCAATTGTCCGGACACAAAAATTAAGCCGTTATGCTCAATGGCCGGAGAATAATGTCCCTTTGGTTCGGGAACGTTTGGTAGTTTTATCTTTCTCACGTTTCAAACCTCATGTCGCCAACGGCGACAAAAATATTCGCGATTTTTTCTCAAAACATTATTAGCTCGTATCACAAGAACATTCTGAGCTCCGCTAGGAGCAACATATTTATAGAAACGCGATTCGATTTGAATCCTTAGTTCCCTAGGAACGGCATATTGATTTCGCGTTTGTCGTATCCCGTTCCTACGGAACTCCCATGGCTCGTTATCAATTCCTTGCTATAAATATGCCACGCCTAATGGCGTTACAAGCTGCTATGATTGGCCCCAAATTTCCCAGAGCTTCCTTCCAATTTCAATTCCAATAATTCTGTCGCTTTAACTATCGTCGTTGTCGTTAAACTCAAAGATATACTTTTCGTCAAACTCAACGTCAAAGCGTTTCAAAAACGTTAAATACTCATCTTTGAAGGTCGTTTCTCCGTGATGTACTTCCTGATTTTCGATATATTTGATCACGTCATCCAGCTGCGAGATCGAATACGAAAAAGCTCCAAAACCCTCTTGCCAATTAAACTTATCTTTTACAAATTTCTTTTCATTTATAAACCGGCTTGAATTCGCTTTTACGTCTCGAACCAGATCCGACAAAGCAATATTCGGTTTGATATTAAGTAAAATATGAACGTGATCCGAAACTCCATTGATAGCTAACAGTTTCTGTCCGTTATTTTTGACGATTCCCGTTATGTACTTATAAAGTTCATCTTTCCACTCGCTGCTTATTAAATTTTCTCGACCATGTACCGCGGAAACCACTTGAATGTAAATTTGGGAATAGGTATTTGCCACTGTTCCTATACTTTTCTTAGCTCCGTTAGGAGCATCATATTTATAGTAAGATTAATAAAATTCTTAAGTTGCATCGCAACGGCATATATATCGTTGTAAATCATATGCCGTTCCTACGGAACTCGAATGCTGTGTTATCAATTCGTTGCTATAAATATGCCACGCCTTACGGCGTTCAAATCTACTCTTTGCTTAGCTCCGCTAGGAGCATCATATTTATAGATCTTAAGTTGCATCGCAAAGGCATATATTTCTTTGCGAATGATATCCCGTTCCTACGGAACTCGGTTATCATTTATCAAATCCTCGCTATAAATATGCCACGCCTGACGGCGTTAATGTGTTCCTTATTCAAGAATTCTTCCCCGTGCTTTTTCATTTACGCTCGTCTGTAAATCAAGAAAAATATATTGAAGAATATCTTTTGTGTTTATCTACCCAACACTTCCTTCCAATTTCAATCCCAATAATTTCGTCGCTTCGACCGCATATTCCATCGGCAATTCTTTGAAAACTTCCTTGCAAAAGCCGTTGATTATCAGCGAGATCGAATCCTCCTGCGAAATTCCGCGCTGCTGTAAATAGAAGAGTTGGTCTTCGCTGATCTTTGAAGTTGTCGCTTCGTGTTCGACTCGCGCCGAGCTGTTCATCACTTCGATATACGGAAATGTGTTCGCCTCGCATTTATCGCCGATCAGCATTGAATCACACTGCGTATAATTTCTTGCGCCGTCCGCTTTTGGCATGATCTTTACAAGTCCGCGATATGAATTGTTTGATTTTCCCGCCGAGATTCCTTTGGAGATGATCGTCGACGTCGTATTTTTGCCGAGGTGGATCATCTTTGTTCCGGTGTCTGCGATCTGTGCGTTGTTTGTCAGCGCAACCGAATAGAATTCGCCGATCGAATTATCACCCTGCAGGATCACAGATGGATATTTCCACGTTATCGCCGAACCGGTTTCAACCTGCGTCCACGAAATTTTTGAATTCTTTCCGCGGCAAGCTCCGCGTTTTGTTACAAAGTTATAGATTCCGCCTTTGCCGTTTTCATCACCGGCGTACCAGTTTTGAACGGTCGAGTATTTGATCTCGGCATCGTCCATTGCAACGAGTTCGACAACTGCTGCATGCAGTTGATTTGTATCAAACTGCGGAGCTGTACAGCCTTCGTTATATGCAACATACCCGCCTTCTTCTGCAACGATCAGCGTCCTTTCAAACTGTCCCGATTCCTGAGTATTTATCCGGAAGTATGTCGATAATTCCATCGGGCATCGAACGCCTTTTGGAATAAATACAAAAGAGCCATCGGAAAAAACAGCGGAGTTCAATGCCGCATAATAATTGTCCGATGTCGGCACGACCGATCCGAGATACTTCTTTATCAGTTCCGGGTATTCTTCAACCGCTTCTGAAAACGAACAAAACAAAACGCCCGCTTCCTTTAGTTTCTTTTTATATGTCGTCGCAACAGAAACCGAATCAAAAACCGCATCGACGGCGACGTTTGCAAGCATCTTTTGCTCAGTGATCGGGATCCCCAATTTTTCAAATGTCGCAAGCAATTCCGGATCTACTTCATCGAGAGAATTCTTTTTTTCCTTCTCTTTTGGCGCGGCGTAATAGGAAATGTT
>JBGTEI010000368.1:0-14933 GCA_041747875.1 Pyrinomonadaceae bacterium
TCTTTCCAAAAAGTTCAACTCAGAACACCCTGAAGTAAAGCGAGCAAAAAAAAGCCTCGAAATATACGAAAGCGCGATAAACGAGATCTTGTAATCCGCGTAAACTTTTTCTCCGATTTCGAAGATCTTTTTCAGGTCGTTTAGTGAACTTCTTGAGCGATAAGAATCGCGTCCAACTCCGACCTACTCAGTTATCATCCCTAAAAATTATGAGGAATATAATCTCACCATTTTTGACGATCGCCGTTCTGCTCGTTATCAGTTCCGCCTCCTATAGCCAAACTCCGACACAAATTCTAAAGGATGCCGAAAAAGCTCTTGGAAGCAAAAAAGCAGTGAGGGCCGTAAACTCAGTAAAAAGAAACGGATTAATAATTCGCGATACGGACGGTGCGAGCGGAACTTTTGTGATGGAAACGTCAAAGCCAAGTTTTTACCGGTCTAAGTTTGATTTTCGCGGATTTGAGACGGAAACGGGCTTCAATGGAAAATCAAGCTGGGCGCGCGATTCCAGAGAAGGATTGCGAACATTAACCGGCATTGAAAGCGAAGACTTTAAGGCAGAAGCCGTTTTTAGAAACTGGCAGTGGATCGACTACAAAAAGCGAAAAGAAAAGCTCTCAGGCGGCGGGAGAGCGTTAGTAAACGGTAAATATGCAGACGTTGTCGTTTTGACAACCCCTTCTGCGGTGTCGATGAAACTATATTTTGACGTCGAGACGAAACTCCTGCTTCGTGAGGAAATGCCAAATGGTGATTCCGTAAAGACCTTAGATTACAACGATTACCGTCCGGTAAATGGCGTAAAAGTACCGTTTCAAATAACAACGGAAAATGCAGATGAGAAGTTTACTATTAGACTTGACCAAATCGTGTTTAACTCGGATATTTCATCGTCAAATTTCGACTTTCCAAGCGTTGAAGGAGTTGGTTTACCCGATATTCCCCTGTTGCTGAAGGAATTGCAGGCAAATGAAGAAAAAGTCGACAGTATTCTTGAGGATTATTCATATACCGAAAAAACCACCAAGCGCGAACTCGCAGATGATGGGACTTTGCGGATCACTGAATCTGAAACTTATCAACTGTCTTTTTATAAAGGCAATCGAATCAGGCGTTTAATTCAAAAGAACGGTAAACCATTGTCGACGGACGATCAAAAAGACGAGGATAAAGAGGTTGCAAAACGTGTGGAAAAAATTGAAACGGAAATAGCTAAACAGGAAAAAAAGGAAGCCGAACAAAATTACGACGGTACACCGGAAAACGAAGGGCAGCGAATTTCGATCGCTGAAGTCTTACGTTCCTCGAAATTGCAGAACCCGAGAAAGGAAAAGCTGAAAGGTAGAAATGTGATCGTCTTCGATTTTGAACCTGACCCAAGCTTTGATTTTAAAAATGCTAAGAGCTTTTTGAAGTTCTTTGGCAAAACCGCTGGAGTAATGTGGATCGATGAAGAAGATAAGCAGGTTGCAAGACTCGAGGCGGTACTATTCGACAGCTACAAAATCGGCGGCGGGTTGCTGGCAAAGCTCCGGAAAGGCGCATCGTTTACTTTGGAGAAAGAACGTATAAACGACGAGATCTGGTTGCCATCGGTCGCAGATATTAATCTATCTGTACGGGTTTTATTATTTGGGGGTGTGAAGGTTAATCAAATTATCGAATCTTCAAACTACCGAAAGTTCAAAACTGAAGTTGAGGATGCTAAAGTCAACGATCCTGAAAATACTGAGATTCAATAACTGAACTCTAAGTCAAAACGCCTGAACTCATCGTGAATTCAGGCGTATAGTCATAGCAAAAATTGTTACTAAGATAAACTAGGGCGTTGACGCGGTCGGGTCATCAAAAATACCGTCATTTAACGTTTGTCCAAAGGCGATAGTGGAAATATCTTTTTCCTCAACTATCTTTCCATTTGCCCATAAAACGGATCTGTATGGCACCAGCGTTCCTTGCGCCAAATTGTGATCGTAAAACTTTCGCTTATACTTTATCCCATTTTCCTCATACTCAAGCATCATTACGCGGAATGATTTCTTACTGACATAAAACGTGGTTTTTCTGCCAGCTTTGTCAGTAACCGTTACAACATAAAAGGTCACACCGAGGATCGTTTCTTCTTTATCAAGTTTACACTCGGCACCGTTTTCCTTGTATCTTAATAATGCTTCAAGCCCGTGCCAGATTCGGCTTTCAAACGAAGCCACAGCGTCCTCTCGCGGAGTAAAAACCGAATTATTATAAAGACCAAAAACCTTGCTTCCATTATAGACAAGTGCATATTCGGCGTCCGGAAACTTCTGATTTAAGCGGACTTTCTCTTTCTCCAAATTCTCGGCGCGTTCGATTTTTTGATCGTACTCGGAATTTACAAAAGTACCGTCAGGATTTGCACTTTTGATCTTCCCGATCTCGATCGTGGTTTTTCGGATCTGACTCAGCGCCGGACGGCCTCCTACGTTGCTATATACCAAAATAACAAATTCGGCTACCTGGACACCGTTTGTCAATCCTTTTTTCGGATCAAACTTTTCCGTCACATTTTCGCTCGAATCTTCCTTTACATCAGTTTTTTCCTGAGCTGACACTACCAGAAAACTCGAAAGCAAAAGAATTGCGGTTAATGTATATATCTTAAATCGCAAATTAGAAATTTCTCCTATAATAAAAATTAGCCGATCCAACGGGAAATTTTAACACAAACTCTTCGGATTCGGCACTCGTGGTCACCTTTCTTGTAATAGTTGATGAACCATCCGGTTAATTAGATGCACACCCGTTTTGCTAGTTTACTGGATCGGATTTTAGTTCTAGTATGAATCTAATGTTGCATGTTGCTCTTGTCGAGCCTGAAATCCATCCAAACACCGGAAATATCGCAAGACTTTGCGCGGCAACGTTCACTGATCTTCATATAGTCGGCGTTACAGGATTTAGGCTAGACGATCGTGCAATAAAGCGTGCCGGACTCGATTATTGGAATGATGTAAATATCCGGCGACATATTGAAATAGATGATCTTCACTCTTCGCTTCCCGACTCACGTTTTTTTTATTTGACTACAAAAGCCGACCGTAGCTATACTGACGGTGAATTTCAAGAAAATGATTGTCTTGTTTTTGGACCGGAAACCCGTGGTCTGCCTCATAAATTATTGGACAAGTATCCTCAACGATGCCTCACGATTCCAATGCCGAATAAGAACGTACGAAGTCTAAATTTGGCAACCTCTGTCGGTATCGTTTTATACGAGGCGATCCGTTGTATCAAAATCAGTCCTTGAATTATAAATCAGATCAAGGGTTACCTGCATTCAGCCTGACAAACATTTAACCGATCCGTAAATGCTGCGGTCCTCAAATCCGTAAGCTTTGGGGGATCATCCTCAAATTTTGTGGCTGTGAAAATTCCTCTGATCCAAAAAAGCGTTTTCATCGTCATAAACTTCACACAATAAAGGAGCAAATCATGGCTACGACCTCACTAACACTAATTGGCAGGAAAAATGACATTGTAATTCAGAAAATCGATGACGAATTGCTTATCTACGATCTAATTTCTAACAAGGCATTTTGTTTAAACTACTCTGCGGCAGTAATTTGGGAAGGATGCGATGGAAAATCATCGATCGCCGCGATAACAAGAAACGCGGGCAAAAAACTAAACACCACCTTGCCCCAGGAATTTGTGACCTTCGCTTTGACGCAAATGGTTGAAAACGGGCTGATAGACCTTGGTTCTGGCGACCCGGTATTATTTGACCGGATGTCTCGACGAAACTTGGTAAGAAAGCTCGGGCTTGCCTCGGCAGTTGCCATTCCATTAATAGCATCTATCGTCGCACCGCAGACAATAAACGCGCAGTCAAGTGCATGTATTAGCGTTCCCAGCGGCTGCCAGTGTAATCCCGGTTTCATGTCTGGTGACGACTGTACCGGCAGCACTCAGGCCGGAATGGCATGTGCAAGTCCGTTGTGCCGATGCATTGCAAGTCCCGGTCTTGACGACTGCATGCCGTAAATTTCCATTTATGGCGAAGCTAACTCGAAAAAGATCAGTATCGGATAGATCTTTTTCGGGTTCGTTTACAAAAACTTACATTACAGTTGGATAAATCTGCATCGTTTTGACACACAGGTTCATCGTATTACCGTTCATAAAAGGGTAATTTACCTTGTTTTAAACGAAAGGAGTGACAAAGACATGAGAATTTTAAAGAGTTTCTTAATTTTTACGATCGCAATAATGGCTTTTTCCTATACAAACACAAATGCCGCGACAGTGCGTTCCAAAGATGATTCGACGATCTCCCAAAAAGTTGGGAAAGAGATTCGCAAACTCCCTTACTACGGGGTTTTCGATATAATTTCATACGACGTTAACAATGGTACAGTCGTTTTATCGGGAAGAGTTTACAACGCGATGAATCGTAAATCAGCCGAACGAAGGATCGAAGATATTGACGGCGTTGAACAAGTAATAAACAATATTGAGATACTTCCGTTTTCGGGATTTGACAATGATATTCGCCGGCAAACCCTTCGGGCATTTGCGCGAACGGGTAGTATTTACGGCTATCTTCAGGGAAATAATCCATCTGTACGAATCATCGTCGACAATGGACATGTGACGCTAGAGGGATATGTTCGAACAGAAGTTGATTCGCGATTAGCAAATATTGTGGCAAATGGAGTTTTCGGAGTTTTCTCGGTTACAAATAATCTAATTGTTACGAAAGAAAATGTTAAATTCTAGAATCAATATTTAGAAGAAAATAAAAAGACCGGGCGAAAAATGCCCGGTCTTTTTATTCTGCTATATCAATAATTCAGCTAGGTGATCACTCCACCGTCTATAATTACAACTTCCCCGTTCATGTAACTGTTTCGATCGCTTGCCATAAATGCTGCGAATTCCGCCAGTTCATGCGGTAATCCCAATCGTCCCCGAGAAACCCATCCTTCATGCGCCATCAAAAGCCGCTCGGGCAGAGTGTTTCCAAGATCGGTATCAAAAATGCCGGCTGCGATCGCATTCACTGCAACCTTAAATTGTGCCGCCTCACGCGACAAACATTTTGTAAAACCTATCATCGCCGCCTTCGAAGTCGCATAGTGTACGGAAGTTGGAAGCGAACTCATTGCGCCGATCGAGGTGATATTAACGATCGAGCCCTTCCTATTGCGAACCATCTCCCGATAAAATGGTTTCGTAACGGCAAACAAACTATTTACATTCGTGTCTATTACCCAGTCCCAACTTTTATCCGTTGTAGTAACAAAGTTATCTCCTTTATTCACCGCAGCATTATTGATCAGGATATCTACGAAACCCCAAACTTCGGACAATTCACGTACGAGTTTTTTCATTCCGAGCCTGTCTGTGACGGAAACCTTAAAAGACAAACATTTTCGCCCTAAACCTTCGACCTTTGCTCTAACTTCTTCCGCGAGGTCGTCCCTCGAATGATAGTTAAACGCAACATCAGCTCCTTCGCGTGCAAAAACCTCGCAAAGCGCCGCTCCGATCCCACGGGTACCGCCTGAAATGAACGCACGTTTTCCTTCTAGTAAAAGACTCAAACCAATATCTCCAATACAAAAATAATTAAAACTTTTTATGACTAATCTGAAAGGTTAATGAAATTGCACAAAACTAACAAGTACTAAGTACAAAAAAACTACCGGGAGGAAACGACCACGGTTTTCTCGACAAGTGCGGCGGGTTTGGGCAGAAGTGCAGTTATCTCTTCAATTATTCGTCTCGTCGAATCGGGTGAAGACAACACAGCCGCTGCATCACGCATTTCGGAATATTTTTTTCTGTCATCCAATAAAATGCGGATCGTGGGAACAATATCAGATGTTTTCCTGAGCATCAGCCCGGCTCCCCGGTTCGCAATCAAATTGACCGTCCCGGCCTCTTGCGGCATTGGCGGTGTCGTAATATCGGCAATAATCGGGAGTCGGCATGCCAACGCTTCAAATGTCGTCAAACCACCGAGCTTAGATACCATGACATTTGCCGACTGCATGATCTTTTCGATGTCATTAGAATACCCAATAACCTTAACCGGAAATTTCGCGGTCAATGCAAGCTTCTCAGCTTCGGCCCGCAGTTCATCATTCTTTCCTGCCAAAAATATCGCCTGGACGTCCAATTCACCCTGAATGAGTTCCCTAAAAATTTGTGGGATGTTTCCTCCACCGACATACCCGGCGTTAACGAAAACCGTAAATTTGTCTTCATCTAGCCCAAAAGCTTTCCGAGCGACTCTAGCATCCGAATCATCGACCGGGGTAAACTTTGGATTGATCGGCATTCCGGATATTTTTATCTTCTCCGGCAATATACCAAAATCTACCAGCTGTCGCTTTGCATCTTCATTAGCTACCAAATAGAGTGAAACCTCATCACATGCCCAGCCTTTCCAAAATCCATAACATGGATCAGTAACGACCGTAACAATCGGAATCTTATCAAGCAGATTCAGTTCTTTTAATATTCTCGCAAAAACGTGCTGAGTCATCGGATGAACGCTGACAACAATATGCGGAAACCATTTCTCAAACTGATCTTTGCAAAAACCGGTACATTTATCGAGAAAAAATTTACTCCGCTCCGGCTGAAATTTGTTGATTAACCAAAAACAATACTTCATCCAATGCTGCCGGTTTTTAAGGATCCAGTTATAAAGGTTCACCATTTTCTTAGTGATCCCATGTGATTCCTCGACCGCCTTTATTATTCGGACCGTAATCGACTCGCCGCCCCAAAATTTCTGAAGCCCCTCAGACAAAGTCTGCGCAGCAGAGCGGTGCCCGCCGCCTGTATCGGATGAAATAATCAGAATTTTAGGTTTATTTTGAGTCATTCAGCTATGCTTTGACAACGACTCCGTCATTCTGCGGCATATTTTGTTCGAGGCTCTTACTGGCCTTTTTCATCTCGCGTTCAAGTTTTTTGATCTTAACCAAATGCTTTTTATTGAACGGCAAACTCGGATAGTAGCAATTCGATTCGTGGGTACAGAAACATCCGTTTTGCGCTTTTTGACGCCGAGCTTCCATTGCCGGAGAAGTCCAGATCTTTTGGAAATCCCAATCGTAATCACGTAAATTAGCTACTTCCGATAAATTTTCGCAGGACGAGATCGTTCCTTCATCATAAATAACGGCGCCCGCCGAACCTGCAAAACAAGTCAACTGTGCTTCTCCAGTTTCTTTAGTTTTGGCGATCAGATCGTGCATATAAATATCAACCGCGGCCTTAAAGAAACCGGATTTTCCACCGTAATTATTTTTGATAGCGGAATTTTTCACATCTTCCAAGATCATGTGAGAAAGCTGTGAATATTTATTGTGGTCAAATTCCAATTCCTTCGGATCATTTGAAGGAGGGCGGATGTAGTTTATGTTGATCTTGTCAGGCTTAAGATCGTATTTTAAGAAATCGTACCAATCAAAAATAGTTTCTTCGTTTGAGGCCATTACGCACGTACAGGTTTGAACATCCAGATTCGGGTATTCTTTTTTCATCTCCTGCAACGTACGTGCCGTGTGGATCGCCTTATCCCAACTTCCCTCTTTTTGACGAATTTTCTCATGTGGTTCCTTCATACCGTCGATCCCCAAAGCGACGGTCACGTTCAAATTCGGATTCTCTTCTAGGATCCTTGTAACATCAGGGAAAATTCGGGGTTGAATTTGTCCGTTTGACATTAAATAGACCGAATCGAGCTTGTTATTTCGATAAAATGAGTTGCAAATCTCCGGAAGATCTTTACGCGTAAAAGGTTCTCCACCCGCAAGAACCAAAACTCCCAAATTCCCGCCCAGAGTTTCAGAGATTTTCTCGATCTCAGCAGTTTTCATCTGTAATTTCTTACGTGGCCGATCGTTAAGCTCGTCGGTGAAAAAACAGTGAGTGCAGCGCATATCACAAACTGATGTAACTAATATATTTAGGAAAACCGGTGAAATCGTTTGACCAACCGCCATTTTCGCATATCTCTTAAAAATTTCTTTTGTTGTAAAATCCATTGTTGATGTCCTTAAAATTAACCTGTCCAACTACGATGCAAGTTATCCCCGCAACGTAACATCTTATCGCATTGCTAAATGATGAACAACGATTCAGGTTAAGATTACAAAGAAATTACATCTGGCGTAATTAATTGTCGTCGATTCGGATTTATATAATCCCATCGGCGAATTCCTTTCCCACAACATACAATCAAAAACAAATCAAAATCTTGGAGGCATTGTGTAATCAATGGAAATTATCCCAAAAGTTTCGCTGTTTATTTTGACAGTTATATTATTTTTAACACTTGCCGGCGAACAACAGGAGCGAATATCCTATCCACCTGCCAGTCAGAAGCAAACCATCATTCAAACTGTTGGTGATGCTGAAATTAAAATGGTCTTTCACGGTCCAAACGTATAAAAACGCTTGGTCTGGGGAGCGGAATCTGACAATCCAATAGTTCTTGAAGGAAAGGCGTGACGTTCAGGGGCAAACGACAACACCACATTTGAAGTCACACAAGACTCATCGATAGGGGGAAAAAACTATCAAAAGGCAAGTGGGTTTTCACAAGATCCCAAATAAGGATGAATGGATAATAATTTTTGACCGGTTCAACGACGCATGGAGCAGATACTCGTATAAAGAAGAAAATGATGAACTTCGCGCTTCCGTCAAACCTGAGAAAGGTGCATTTAAAGAAACGATGGGCCATTCACTTGATAATGTGACAGACAATAGAGTAGATGTCGTTGTTGAATGGGAAAATGTTCGGGTTGCGTTTACTGTCGATATTGGTGACGTTGGCGCAAGGCTATTAAATTCGGTTCGCTCTCAAACCGTGTCTTTACCATTAAATGCAGCGAATTTTGTTCTTGATTATAAAATCGAAGGCAGTTTCGGCGAAGTAATTGACTGGGTTGATGGTCCACCATCGGGGACAAAACCGGCCCGACCGAGATATAGTCAAATATATGTTAAGTCACGAATACTGGCAGCGACCGGTAAAACAGCGGAAGCGATCGCCCTGGCGGAAAAAACCATCGCGTTTGGAAACGCTGAAAACACGAAAGCTGTTGTTGCGGGAAATCGTGCAATGCTCAGCCAAAATCGACTTAATTCGCTGCTGTTTAAGGTAAAGAGCTGGAGGGGTGAAAAGCGATTTAATTCTAAAAAGAAAAAACCGCAGTTGAAACAAAGAATTTCCAACTGCTATTTTTTCAATTAATCCCTGAAATACAAATCTTAATCAAACAGCTCTTGACATAAAACCACCGTAACGGTCATACTTCTTATTGAAATTGATTTTCACTTTCCTTTATAAATACACTTATGGGTTCAAATAACGCTAAGAAATTGTTGCCGATCGTAACCGACGACCAAAAGCTTGAAGTTTCGCTCGAAAACGGGAATGCCGTTATAAAGTTATCTACATGGTCGAATGATCTTGGATGGTGTGGGCAAAAGACTCTTCCGGTTGATATTGAAATGTTGGACGATCTTCACCGGGCGATCACGGCAGCTAGATCCGCGGTAAATAGAAAGGCATCGCAAGCCACGAGCGATAAGTCAAAAGTCTTGGGATTCCCTCAATTCAACTAAACTTCTGTATAGCTCGATACAGGCCACCGCGTTCTTTTTCGGGAATTCACATGCAATTATTATAACTCATCGATCGGAATTCGAGCTGAAAGAATATTCCTACTCATTATCATACCAACCCATATAAGCAACGAAACCGACGAGACAGCCCAACCAATATTTACAACTAGATCTTCCCCAAAGATCAGGCCTATGATGATCAACGGCAATGCAAATATTGCAATCTTAAGCGACGTACGTTTTCCGCGCTCCAAACTATCCAATAAATTTACTCGGCTGACTTCCATTTCCATATAATCATCGTCGTCATTCAACCGTGAAAAATAATCGGCTTCGCTTTGTGTCCAACGCCGGAGCGCAGGAGTTTCCGCAAGCCTATTTGCCGTCGCAAAATGATGAATAACATGGGCGATCTTTCCTTCACGTAAGGCGATTTCAGCCAGTCCGCGGACAGATCGAAAACTTTCTTCGGCCACATCAATGGCTTTTTGAAACGCGTGACGTGCGCGTTTCCAGTCTCCATACTGAAAATAGCTTTCTCCAAGCCGCGAAAGAAGCTCCTGATCTTCTGCAGCTTGCCGTTCAGCCAATCGGAGTGTCGCGAGCGCTTTTCGCTCAAGTTTGGGATTCTTTTCCGAACCGGCAAATGAATGTAAACAACGTGCAAATTCGAAAAGGAGCCAGCCGCTTTTGGGATTTATCACAAGCGCGCGTCTAAAAGCTTCGAGCGCCTGAAGCAGATTTCCTGACAAACGAAGTTCATTCCCAAGAATTCGTAGCCGATCCGCTTTTTCTGTCTCCTTACCAGTAATTTCACCGGGATTTCGAACGATTCGAAACCGTTTATCATCCATCTGAAATTCATTGATAGAGGTTTCCAAAACTTCAGTTGACGGTATCTTTTCTTCCCTCACACGGCTCGACGTTTGAACCGGTTCGCTAAGATAATCACGCAGCTCTATAGAACGATTATCAAGCACGTTCTCAGACAACGACGGAAAAAATTTGTGTACCATCTGTCTGTACTCTTCACCGCCTGACGCCAATACAAATTGTAAATTTGCCCCCCTTACCGAAGTCCGGTAGCGGTAGAAAACACTGCCGCCGCGCTTAACTGCTCGAAGCGCCTGCGTTTCTACTTGTTCTATGTCATCGAGTTTTAATTGACATTCTGTATGATTTATCCAAGCCCAAAGCTTCGGTAAGAACCCGGTTCGGGAAAGTTTTACACCGTCGAATGAAATTCGGTCCGTCCAGATCAGAAACGGAGTGATAACCCAACTTCCAACGAATAACGACATCGCTGTGACATCAAATCGCATGTAGATCAGAAACCCAGTGAAAAACGTAGCTAAGAATAGTCCTACAAAATAGCTATTCGGAGATACACGGATTTTTACGGATCTATCTCTAAGTTCGGAAAGTAATGAATTCTCCTGGACGGAGATATCCGATGTCTTTGTCGGTACAATTTCGCTCAAGCAATTTCCTCTTTATCTGAATACATACTAGAAAGACCCAATGGTATGTAAAATTTTCCGTTTTTCAAAATAAAATATGAAAAACAATATATCGGTCTCTAAATGCGTACTAGTATAACTCAAAATAAAAAATGAGAGCAATTTGCCCTCATTTTTACTGACCTCTAACACCCAATTATCGAAAAGTTAGCCGCCCGGAACAAGTTCAGGTTCCTTGATCTCTTTAGCACGTTCGGGTGCAAGCTGTTCCAACTTTGCTTTTGCTTCGGCCGCTGTCTGCGAAAACGGAACCGCTTTTCCATCAGCATCTTTCAGCACGCTAGCTGATTTCGCGATATTAAAATATATGTCTGAGGCTTCCTTCGTTTTATTTTGCTTTTCAAATACTTTCGCTAATTCGAAACTAATCGTTTCTTTTGCGACAACCGTTTCATCCAATTTTGACAGTTCTTGATATAGCTTTATTGCTTCATCATATTTCGCAACGCTGCTTTGCACTTGGGCAAGTGCAAACTTAGCCAGTATTGCAGTTTCCCCGGAACCCGATGCGATCGTTGTTAATTCTTTAATTCCCGCATCGCGGTCAATCTCCAAACGATTTACGGCAATAAAATATTGAGCTTTTTCTTTATAAGGGTTTCCGTAGTTATCAGCAACTACTTGAAATTCCTTTATTGCCGCTTCTGCCCGCGCCTTTTCAGTCTTAAAAGTCTTGAAAGTTGCAGTTGCCGGGATCGGCGCATCTGTAACAAAAGCCTGAGAAGTTTCTATCGCGCTTCCAAGTGCGGATTGAGCAGCATTATTTGAACGTCGATTCCATGTATAAAATATCCCGGCAAGTACCGCAATTACCGCGATCGCCGCTAATCCATACATGATATTTCTGCCCTGACCGTCAAGTTTCGATGCAAGATCTTCCAGTCTGCTCCCTACATCTTTTTGGAATTCATCACGATACTGGACTTTTCCCTTTTCTTCGGTCTCCGGTAATACAACCTGTTGAGGCTGCCTCGATTTTCTTCGTTTTTTCTTAGTGATTGCCATTATAAAAAAATTGCAAATTATCCTTACTGCGTCGTTATATAATTAGATACTTGATCTTTTATGTAAAAGAGTCAATTTAACGTAAAATCAAGGTTAGAGCAAGGTACGCGAAGTAGAATCAGCGGTTTGAAAAATAATCCAAACTTTTTTGCTTTGATGGGAACAAAATAATTTATGCGGTGTCTAAGGGTATAGTTCGAACGAAAAAGCGAACATAGAATTGAAACCCGACTCGGATGCCGTGAAAAAAGGAAAAGGCAGGAAATGCTCTTCAGTAAGTCAATTACATTTGACGAAGAAGATTTAGGTAAAGTCGCTTTGGCGACCGAAACGATTTCCGCTCGTTCAGAGGTTGAGACCGAGTTCATTGAAAAGTTAAGGAATGGTGATGCTGCTGCCTTTGATACATTGGTAACCCGTTATGCCTCAGGTATTTATGGCCTTCTGCTTAGAATCACACGTGACACTGAAGAAGCCAGCGATCTGACACAGGAGACGTTTCTTAGGGCACTAAAGGCGATCAATAAATTTCGCGGAGATGCAAATCTTAAAACATGGCTTTTCCGTATCGCAATAAACCAATCGAAAAACCGTTTTCGTTGGTGGAAAACACGGCAACGAGACAAAACGGTTTCAATTGATGCTCCGATCGGAGACAGCGAAACCGCTTTAAGCGACACGATCTCCGGACAGTTTGCAAATCCGGAGGAAAATGCTCTCCGGAAGGAACGTACCGCGCTGCTTTTTGAAAAACTTGACGAACTCCCGGAGATTTTTCAGGAAGCTGTTATTTTGTGCGATATCGAAGGACTTAGTTACGAAGAGATAGCCTCAACGCTGGAGATCAGTATCGGAACGGTTAAATCCAGGATCGCAAGAGGACGTGAAGAATTACGGAAGAGATTGAGAGATATTTGAAATTTGGTAGGAGAAGCGCCGGTAATGAATATCCCGCGCTTACTTACCAACTGAATGAATGGCTGACTCGCCCCGGTTACACTTTTGAAAATAAACTAAAATCGGTGCCAAACGATAAGGGTCAAGAGGGTTAGCAAGAGTTCTTAAGGTTCATTTTTTTAGTATTGACGGTTATTTGAAATAGACCAGCAAACAACAAAGCCGCCATTTCTCGGAAAAGAATTATAAGGAACAAACGCGTTGTTTTCAGTTAAAACGGAAAGCAGCCGGGGTCAGTTAGCCATTCATTTGAGATAGATAAGTGAAATTGCTTCGATCCTCAGATGGTTGGTTCGATTTAGCTTGAGAGTGAAAAAAAATGAAATGCGAAAGTTTACAATTTGACCTTCCTTTATATCTTGATGATGTTTTGGCCGAGGAAAAGAGCGCTTCAATCAGCGAACACCTTGAAATTTGTCCCTTGTGCAGAATTAAGTTAGATGAATTTCGTGGGATTAAGAGTGGATTGCGAGTCACGATTGATCCGGAGATGCCAAACGGATTGTTAAGATCAATTAGAAGTGCTGTGGCTGCCGAAATTTCTGCGCCAACGATAAATATCGGAACGGCTCCCGAAAAAACCTTAAGCGAATTGATAAGGTATTGGCTCATGCCGTACAGCGTAGGAACCCTCGGTGCATTAGCATTGGCATTTACATTGTTAGTAAATCTCGGAACGACAAGAAACGCGACCGATGAGATCGCTCTTAATGAAAATCCCGGAAGCCATTCTGCTACGCTTCTAGCGAGCTCAAATACGGCGAGAACCGAAGAAACGATGTCTTTCCCGGATGATTTTCCAAGTGTTGCGTTAGAAGGGAATACTCCTCGTGTTAATCCGACGGGAGCTCTCCTGGCGTTGACCAAATCGATCGTTCGCGGAGAAATGAAGGATGAAGAAGTTGTGATCGTTGCGGACGTCTTTAGCGACGGCATCGCCCGGATCAATCAGATTGTGGAACCACCGACTAACGAGGAATCGATGCGTGAATTGGAAAAGGCTTTTCGTACTGACCCCGAAAACGCTCCGTTTCTTCCGCCGACGCTTGGAAAGAACGCAAAAGCTGTTCGTGTGATCCTCAAGATCCAACGAGTTGATGTAGCAGTTCCGGCACCGAAAAAAAAGGTTCGTGACAAGCTCTCCAGCTAAAAAGTTTAAGCTTTCCGAAGATTATCCCCTTGCAAACTGCCATTTGAAACTGATAGCTTCTTTGTAATCTATTTTCAAAGGAAATATCGTTGCAAATGAAAGATTCAAATTCCTCACCGTATAATTTTCAAAGCGTTTTTCAAAACTTAGAGAGATCCGCTTCCAGGTTCTTCGAAGGTTTTACCGACTCGTTTCTTGGCGAAGCGGAAACATTGCGGGACGGAAGCGAACTTCATCCTGTCGAACTGCCGCGAGACTTGTTTGCACATCGCAATGCCCAAACAGAATGGTGGTATTACACCGGACATGCGAAAACCACTGGTGGGGAGCGCTTTAGCTACGAACTTGTTTTCTTTAAACGCCGTACCGATCTTGATAAATTTAGCTTTTTTCCGGTTAGGCTTTTCGGAAATCCGATCTATTTCGCGCATTTTGCGATCACGGAGATCGATAATGAAAAATTCCGATACTCGCACCTGAAAAGTGCTAACGGATCATTTGATCTTCCTGCACTGATGAGTGAGAAAAACTATCACCTTCGGATCGGTGATTGGTCGGTTCGAGAATCTTTGGGAATCCATATATTACGGGCGTCGATAGGAAATGACCTCGTTTTCGAAGCTTCTCTTAAACCTTTAAAGCGAATACTACTTAATGGCCGTGAC
>JBGTEI010000369.1:0-3046 GCA_041747875.1 Pyrinomonadaceae bacterium
ACTTCGACAAATCTTGCCGTCAGCGGTGCGTTTCAACGATATGGCTACGAGCCGTTTTCGATGTTTGAATTGACGCCGGTCGGGATCATAACGTTAGGAGTCGGGTTGCTATACATGCTCTTCATCGGCAGAAAAATGCTGCCGAAGCGCGGCGGTGAAGAATCCTTAACCGAAAAATATGCGATCCGCGAGTATATTTCTGAAGTAGTTGTTTTACCGAATTCTCATCTTGTTGGAAAAACTTTAAGTGAGGCAGATCTTAGTTCTGAGTTTGATCTTAGCGTTTTGGGAATCATTCGCGGAGATAATGATTCGAGGATAATTCCTCTTCCTGATGTTGAGATCAAATCGGAAGATATTCTGATCGTTAAAGGAAGCATCGCAGATATTTTGCGAATTAAGGAAGATGCGTCGCTTAAGATCAAAGCGGATTTTGTTTTAAACGATGATCTTCTTCAAAGCGGCGATGTTGAGCTTTTTGAAGTAATGGTTATGAAGGATTCCCAACTCGTCGGGCAAACCCTTCAAACCCTTAATTTTAGACAGGCTTACGATCTTACCGTCCTCGCGATCAATCATCATAGCGAGACATTTTTTACAAAGATCAGCGACGTCAAACTAAAATTCGGCGATGTTTTGCTGGTACAGGGAAAACGCCGAAAGATCGAGCCGTTTGTTGTCGAACGCGAAATGCTGCTTCTTGAAGACGTTTCCTCAAGCAGCATGCGAATCGAGAAGCGCAAATGGGCGCTCGTTGCATTTGGGGTGTTTCTGACGCTTTCACTTTCAAAGCTTGTTACCGGATATAATATTCCGTTGACGATCGCCGTTCTGCTCGGAGTATTGGTACTTTTGGCGACAAAAACAGTCCGCTATGTAGAGCTATATTCTTTGATCAATTTTCCTTTGCTTGTGCTGATCGCCTGCATGATGAGTTTTGGAGTTGCGATGGAAAATACGGGAACCGACAAGTTTCTCGCAGGATTGATAGAGACCAATTTTGGCGATTATGGCGGAACTGCGGTACTTGCCGGATTCTTTGTTTTAACGGTCGCATTGACCCAGCCGATGTCTAATCAGGCGGCAGCACTCGTCGTTCTTCCCGTTGCGGTTAAGACGGCACTCGCGCTTGG
The DNA here is from genome assembly GCA_041747875.1 of Pyrinomonadaceae bacterium. Classification (GTDB taxonomy): domain Bacteria; phylum Acidobacteriota; class Blastocatellia; order Pyrinomonadales; family Pyrinomonadaceae; genus Aridibacter. Next base: position 1,134 of record JBGTEI010000369.1, read on the forward strand.
TTTAAATCCAAGAACCTTTGCGATCGCGATTACATATGCCGCGTCATTTTCGTTTATCACGCCGCTTGAACCGGCGTGCGTTTTGGTTTATACGCCCGGCCGTTATAAATTCATGGATTTTGTAAAGATCGGTTCAATTTTAACTGTCGTTGTGTTTATTGTATCGATCCTGCTTGTGCCCATCTTTTGGCCGCTTGTGACCGGTCTACCCTCGCAACCGTGATAATTTGATCAAAGGAGTGTGCCGCAAGAAACCGCGGGACCAATACGACACCTATTCGTGGCAAAAACTAGACTTTTCCAAAACAAAGTGCTAGTAGTTAACGTAGAGTTCATACCGCAGCAGAGATTTAATTGCCGTCACATCACAAAATAATATGAGGTTTACCGGAACACAAAAAGCAAAACTTTCGGAGAGGATTTCCGCTGCTGTCGCTTCTGAAACGCCCTTACGCGCGCTGGCTAGTAATTTTTCCAAGGTGGCGAGAAGTGCTTTAAAGGAAGCAAACACTTTGATAGTTGAAGAAATTACGATCTCGCTCAAACGTCTTCCGAAAAAACTCGATGGGTTCATTCTTGTTCAGCTCTCCGATATTCACCATAGTCCTTTTACCGATCTTCAGCACATCGAGAAGGCAGTAACGATCGCAAATGAACTTGAGCCGGATATGGTTTTGCTGACCGGCGATTATGTATCGCACGACAGCCAATATATTGCCCCGATGGCGGACGTGCTTGGAAGACTCGAATCCGAATTTGGAACATATGCCTGTCTTGGAAATCATGACCATTGGACGGACGCTGAGCTTGTAACCGATCTCCTTCGCGGTGAAAATATTACGGTCCTCGTAAATGAAGGATTTAGATTTTCAGCCCGCGGCGGTTCGTTTTGGCTTTGCGGTGTCGACGATCATATGGCAGGGAAAACCGATATTCCCGCTTCGCTTCACGGTTCTTATGAGGACGAAATGAAACTCCTTCTGGCGCACAATCCGGCGATCCTCCGGCAGGCCGTACGGAATGATATCGATGTTATGTTTAGCGGTCACACGCACGGCGGACAAGTAAAGATTCGCGATCGTGAAAAGAAATTCCTTGCAAACCGAAGACTCAAAAGCGGACTCCATCAGCGAAAGGAAACGCAGATCTACATCACCCGCGGTATCGGAACCGTCGTAGTTCCTGCGCGGTATCATTGTCCTCCGGAAATTTCCCTTATCGAACTTAGGCGTGCATAGTGCGCAAAAAACCTTCCCCGATCCGGTGAAAAAATTGTCGATATTAGTTCTCAGAAAGCCGTTCACTCAAACGTATTCTAAGATCTGCGGATAATTGCGTTTAGTGCGAATTGATAACAATAGATATCCTAGATACAATCACATCAATCGCTTGCGCCGGGAAAACTTTAATATATCGATATGGCTTCAAACATCATTACCATTCCAAACCTGCTCACATTTCTGCGAATGGCTTTGATTCCGGTGTTTGCAAGTTTGCTGTTTTATGGATACAGCGGTTGGTCACTCGTAGTATTTTTCATCGCCGGTGTGTCTGATGGTGTAGATGGATTCATTGCACGCAGATTTAATCAGGAATCCGAACTCGGAACAATTCTCGACCCAATCGCTGATAAACTCCTGATGACGACGGCATTTATTATCTTAACGCTTCCAAAAGTATTTCCCCCGGTTGAATATCTTCCTGTTCCGTTTTGGGTGACGGCTGCCGTCATCGGACGCGATGTTTTGATCATTACGGTCGCCGCAGCGATAAACGTGATGACCGGTTTTACAGGTTTTAAGCCTTCATGGCTTGGAAAACTAAGTACGACAGTTCAGGTCTTCGCAGTCGGACTCATATTGATCGCCGCGGTATTTCCAGCGACAAAGGGTTTCTATCTTCCGACGGTCTAT
>JBGTEI010000370.1:0-5181 GCA_041747875.1 Pyrinomonadaceae bacterium
AAGCAACGCTTCGACCTGACGCCGTAATTCAGGATCGTGTCTGCATTGCTCGTCGAGCAAACTTTTGCGGTCTTCGCCATCGAGATCAACTACATCGTGGTATATGCTTTCGATCTTTTTGAATCTTATGGGGTCCATTTGTACTTAAACTTTTAATTTGTTGTGCAGGAAAGCTCATTGAGAAGCCAGGCACGTGAAAATTTCCAATCTCGTTTTATTGTTTCCCGTGTTACGCCTAAAACTTTTGCGATCTCTTCTAAAGTTAACCCGCCAAAGTATTTAAGTTCGACGACGCGGCACTTACGGAGGTCTAATAATTCAAGTTCTATCAATGCGTCGTTTAGAGCAATGATCTCGCTTGCCCGGCCCGGTGAAACAATAGGAGCCTCATCGAGCTCGATCCGTACCGCATTTTCACCTCTCTTTTTTGTCGATTTGAGCCGGGCGTGATCCACGAGTATATGCCTCATTGCCTGCGCTGCCACCGCAAAAAAATGCGCGCGGTTTTCCCATTTTTTATCCTCATTTCCTGCGAGCTTTAGGTATGCTTCATGGATCAATTCCGTGGTTTGAAATGTATGACCGGACGGCTGATCGCGCATGTGATATTTTGCCATTTTGCGCAATTCGCTATAGACGAGGGGCATTAGAGTTTCTAACGCATTCTCATTTCCGTCGCTCCAGTCATTAAGTAACCGCGTAACTTGTAGTGTGCTTGAACTCATTAAGAATACAAAAAATCGGATAGTATCCGTATCTTAGGCGAAAAAGTAAGAAATTCACAAATGAATTTTACTTCCGTAGAAAAGATTCCTTCCAAAATGTTCCTTTCCTTTTCAAAAATCCGTTTTTAACTATAGAGGGCAAAATTCTAAAAAAATATCAAAACCGGCTCATAGGTTTTGCGGGAACGACAAAAAGGAGAAAAAAGAAAATGAAACTTAACAAACGCTTGATATCAATTGGCTTAGGGATGGCAGTGATCGTGCTTTCCAGTTTTTCGTACGGGGTCGCACAAACGGACGATACAGCCGAGATCTTAACGGTTTCAACGAAGGAACGCAGATCGATCGAGATCGTGATCAAAGATTATTTGCTCGCAAATCCATCGATCATTCGCGATGCGATGCAAGCGCTCGAAATTCAGGAAAAACGGCAGGCTGCGGAAAGGGCCGCGGAAAGTATGAAGTCTTTTAAGCAGGCGATATTTGAAGATAAGGATTCGCCGGTAGTTGGCAATCCAAAGGGCGACGTATCGGTCGTCGTCTTTTTTGATTACAACTGCGGATACTGTAAGCAAACGCTTCCAGCGCTTTCAGGAATAATTGCAAATGACCCGTCGCTTCGAGTCGTTTATAAGGAATTCCCAAATCTCGGAGCAACATCGCAGGTCGCCGCTCAAGCCGCTTTGGCAGCAGCAAGACAAGGAAAATACGCGGAATTTCATGATGAACTAATGAAATCGGAATCTGCCGATGAAGCATCGGTCAAAAATATTTCCGATCGACTTGGTTTGAATTACAAAACTCTCAAAAAAGACATGGCAGATCCGGCTTTGAACGAGGCGCTGATGCGAAATCTAAATTTAGCGGAAGCGCTCGGGATCGGCGGAACTCCGTCATACATTGTCGGTGACCAAATAGTTCCGGGCGCGATCGACGCCGCAAGTCTCGAACGATTGATCTCAAATGTCCGCGCCGAGCAATTGAAGTCAAAACCCGATAACTCGACGGGCGGGGCAAAATAGAATTAATCAACCGCTGAGTGGGCCTTCGATGTGGATCAAAGGTCTACCTATTCAAACAGAAGGAAGGAGCAAAAAAATGAAACGAATAACTATCAATCGATATATCCTTGCGGTTTTTGCCGCGATGATATTTATGGGTTTGAGCCCATCGCTCATATCCGCCCAGGTCAAAGGACCAGATGTTACAAAAGTTGAGGTAGGTCGCGACGCCGTAGAAGGTACGCTGGTTCAAACCGGACCAAAAATCTGGACATATTCTCAAACCAACGGGAGCGCGGCCGGAACGTTAACGGAAACGGGTCGTGATGAATGGTCGGTATATTTAAATTCCCCACAATTTACAAGCGTAATTATTAATCTGTTTCAAAAAACTTTCGTCTTGAAACAGGGGAGCAACGTTGTCTACGAAGGAAAGATCTTGAGTTCGAGCAATGCGGCGATAGGTTCATCTAACTCGACAACACCTCCGGTCGCAAACCTTGAGCAGGATTGTTTTAACGCAATTCAGGGAAAGGTTGCGTACGATCAGTTAGGAAACAAAACCTGGGGCGCGTCAAATGTTCAGATACTCTGCAAGGGGACTACTAATCCGGCAGCCACGATCGCATGTTTCCAGGCAGAAATTCAAAGTCATAATAGTTGGAGTAGGGGAATAGAGGCTTGTAAAGTGGGAGCCACAACTCCGCGAGCAACTGCAGAAACTGCAACAACTGATACAACCGATTCAACTGATACAACTTTGTCAACTGCAAACCGTGCTGCCACCAATTCACCAACAGAATCGCCACTCACGGGCAATGAAATGTCACGTGTGATGCAATGGATCTCAGTTAGAACAAGTGCGGCCAGAATGCCGTTTTGTTGGAGACGAAGTTTTGGAAGAGGTTTCGGAAATATACCGCTTTGTCCAAGCGGGTACGCTAAAGACCCGGGAAGCTTAATCTGCACGACACCTTGTAAAGCAGACGAACAATACTTTGACAATATTTGCTATCCGAGAGATTGTCCTGCAGGCTACCGCAATGATGGATTGTATTGCGGCAAACCCGGGGCAAAAACAAGAGAGAGTTTTCCGTGGAAACCCGGAGATCCGTTTTTACCAAACTATTCAGGACCGATGGGTAGGTGCGAAACGAAATACGGCAACGGAAATTGTGAACGCGGCGGTGCCCTAATATTTCCGAAGTGTGGGATCGGTTTCAAACCTGTTGCAGAAGGCAGCGTTTGCACCCCTATATGTCCAAGCGAATATACCGACATTGGGGTTTCCTGCAAAAAACCCACCTCTAAAAGAGGGGTAGTGTATGCAAATACGTGTCCAGCCGGGACGGTAAAAGATCCGACAGGTGATCTATGCTACCCAGCTTGCAATTCCGGACAGGTTGCCGGAAACCAGACTGTGGTTATCAATGCGGGCCCCCCGGAAAATTTTAAGGGTGTGGGACCAGTTTGCTGGCAGAACTGCCCTAGTCACCAAAGTAAAGATTGCGGCGCGGGATGTGCAACCACCGATGGTGAGTGTGCAAAAGCTGTCTTTTCAATGGTTTCATCGCCGATCATTGCCGCTGTTAAAATAGCTGCTCTTGTAGCTACGTTTGGCGGGTCTGCAGCTGCAACAGGTTCAGCCGGTGCTGCTGTCGGTGGAGGTAAACTTATTGCGAATTCACCAAAGTTGCTTAAGCTGGCTCAGTTAGCAGACAAACTCCAAAGATTCGCTAAAACATATGAAACAAGTATCAAAGCACTCACAGCTACCGCAACGGTGATAGCTACTTTGAAGTCGCAAACTGAGCTTTTTGCAACGGAATTTGCAAATAACTTTGGCGATATGACTTCACCTGAGATCGAGAAAGAAATTGACGACAGGTTTAGCAAAAGCGCCGCATACGAGGTTAAGAAAGAGTGGGGGCGTCATCATGTTGGTTTGATGATGGAAGCAAACTCAATAAACACAGCGAAAAACTTTCTCAGTATCGCAGGTATCGCTGACCCGACTGGATTGACTGGCGTTGTGAGTGCATTTACTAACCCGCTTTGTCAGTTTAATTCGCCATTCCCTACGGTAAATCCTAAATACTAACCGAAGTATGTTCAGAGTTGCGGTTTTGTAAATTGAAATCGTATCTCTGAACAGTCAAAAATTGTTGAATTCAGACCCGCAGGAACAAGTTTCCGCGGGCTTTTTTTTTAAGAAATTGCTTGCGAAAAGTGAACCCTCTTGAAATATGAACGGCCGAATAATTACTTTGAAAGTTGGTGCTTGCTTTGCGATTCTAAGAATTCGCGATCATCTAGGGTGATCGATTGCGCGGATAAAACTGAAAAAACCATTTTGACGAGGCTGTGAATTCAATTAAGGTCATTGTTATTGCTTTTGACCGGATCGAAATATGGAAACATCGGGATTATTAGGAAAAAAGGGACTTTATTTGTTGTGGGCGGCACTTTTCGTTTACGGCGGATTCCTGTTCAATTTCGGGCCGTATACAACACTAAAAGCCGCAATTGACGGCAAAGAGCTTCCGGAAGAAAGGTTTGGCGTAATGCCTGCCGAGTTTTACGAATTTCTTGAAAAACTCGGTACTTCGGGTTTGTCAACTTACACGACATTTCAAGTTCTTGACTATTTGAACGGAATACTGCTTGCCGCCGCGTTATTCGGGACGCTTTATATGTTTCTTGATAGGCTTGAGGCGAGTCAAACGATCCGATCGATCCTTGTTTTTCCGGTTTGCATGGGAATTTTGGACGTTGCCGAAAATAGCGGATTTATTTACCTTGTCCAACATTACCCGGCAAAACTGGAATCGATCGCTTCGTTCGTCGGGTTTATTACAAATGCAAAACTTGTATTTGGAATGTTTGGTTTCCTTAGTCTGATCGTTTGTGCTGTGGTACTTATCGGCAAGGCACTTTTTGCCCGCAGCACGGAAGAATAGAATTCAAAACGTTTACCATGAAGAGAATTTGTGTATTTTGCGGTTCAAATCCGGGTGTAAATCCGGTCTTTTTGGAAACTGCCGAGAAGCTTGGTCTTTATTTTGTAGAGAAAGGGATCGGTCTTGTCTACGGGGGCGGCCGAGTTGGTTTGATGGGAAAGATCGCGGATACGGTGATGCTCAACGGCGGAAGCGTTATCGGGATTATTCCAAAATCTCTGTCGGACAAAGAAGTGGCCCATCAGGGCTTGACTGAGCTTCATATCGTCGATTCAATGCATACGAGAAAAGCGATGATGGCGGATTTTTCCGACGGGTTTATCGCTCTGCCCGGTGGTTTCGGAACGTTTGAAGAGTTATGTGAAATCATCACCTGGGCACAATTGGGATTTCATGCTAAACCCTGTGGTTTCTTAAATATAGAAGGATATTATGATCCTTTGGTTGAACTAATTGACACCGCGGTTTCCGAGCGATTTGTCCGCCCGGAACATC
>JBGTEI010000371.1:0-2533 GCA_041747875.1 Pyrinomonadaceae bacterium
GATTTCCGCCGATCAGCCAACTCAGCGGAGCGCCGGTTATTGTTTTCGGGTTCAATATATTGGTCATCATAACTGCGCCCGACGCAAATGAGAACGCTCCTAACAGCGGCGCACCGACGTATCGCGCTACGCTTCGCTCAAATTGAACGCGCTCTGCTTCGGCTTTGGAAAGGTTTCCCTTCGCGATCAGATTTTCCTGATCTTTTATGTGATCCGTAAACAGCTTACTTGCTTTTTGGACCGACCAAGCCGGAAGAGCCGAATTAAAAAGCCAATGAGAACTTATGCCTGTAAAAACGACTCCGAGCCCTGCGCCAACGGCTACTGAAGCGCCGGTAGCAGCAGCCTGGAGAGGCTTGTCGACTACCCAATCCGAGGTTTGGCGAATTGTCTTAACCGTCGCATTTATTGTCCTTGTCCAGCTTGCACCGAGTCCAAGGGCTTTTGAAACACTATTTGCAGTCGCTTCAACCGATTTTCGGGTCTGACCAAACACATCGCCTGCTCTTTCGCTCGCAACTCCTAAAAATTCACCTGCCTTTTTGCCCGCAGTTCTCAGCACATCCTCGGCACTTGAAGCCGCCGTATCAATTACGTCGCCGGCATTCTCCGATGCGTCTCCTGCTACTTCTCTGGCCTTTCCACTGGCGTCCCATGCTTTCTTGGCCGTCTTCTTCGCTGTATCTTCAACCGTTTCGTAAACGTCTTCGGCAGTTTCATATGCATCTTCAGCAACCTCTACGGCTCTTTTGCCGGCGGCGGTTTTTTCGGCTTCGGTCTTAATTTTGCCAACGCCGACCTTTACGGATTCGGCTCCTTTCTTTGCGGTTTCTTTTGCGACCTTTACGCCTTCGTCAAGTTTTTCCGACAAACCGAGCTGTCCATCGATCTCGTCAAATTTCTCTTTTGCTTCACGCTGCCATTTTTCGAATTGCTTTTTATAATCGCTCATTTTTCTTTCTTCCTCTAAAAATACTCTGAAACTGTTTTACGCGTCCGACGTAAACTTTGTTCGGCGCAATGAATACAAGCCTTATAACCTTTATGATTACACCAATAAACAAAACAATCAACCGTTTTTTTGATGAACCAAATCATTTTTTATCTGTAAAAATCTATGGTAGTCTTTCTTCTCAAAGGTTAATATGCTCAAAGTAAAGTGCCCATATTGTAAGAAAGAAACAGAATTTTCCGGCAATGAATTTCGTCCATTTTGTTCCGAACGCTGTAAGTTGTTAGATTTCGGTGACTGGGCGGATGGGAATTATGCGCTTCCGGCTGAAACGTCTACGCTTTCCGAAGAAGATATTGATCAGCTCGAAAGATCGCTTCAGGACAAGGAATTGAACTAAATTATGGAAATCGCCGCAGTTATTTTTGTTTTGGTGATGCTTGCCGTTGCCTATATCACGTTTCGGATCCTTAAGAAGACGGTTAAAATGGCGATGCGCGCGCTGATAGTTTTATTGATTCTGGCTGTCGCCGGAGCAGGAGGGTTTGCGCTTTGGAACATGAATTCAGGAAAAACCGGAAAGACCCCACAAAACAAAAAGTCACCACGAACCAAAAAGTCGCGATAATGGATCCTCCAGATGCCTCTCAAAATCAAACGTTATTTTAGACGATATAAGAATCTGTCGGGAAATGTTCTCGCTCTTAGCGTAGTTAGTCTTCTAAATGATACCTCGAGTGAAATAATATATCCTCTGCTTCCTGCTTTTCTCGCGCTTACGCTTGGCGCTTCACCATTCGCAATAGGATTGATCGAAGGCTTTTCTGAATCGGTCGCAAGTCTTCTAAAGCTTTTTTCAGGATATCTGAGCGATAAGTTTGACCGTCGAAAACTGCCCGTTTTTCTGGGATATTCTCTTGCGAGCATCGTCAGACCGCTCCTCGCCTTTGTCACGAGCTGGCAGCAAGTGCTTTTTGTTCGCCTGACGGATCGGGTAGGAAAGGGAATTCGTTCGGCTCCGCGCGATGCGCTTTTAGCGGCAAGCGTAGCGGAAGAAAAACGCGGTCTGGCGTTTGGATTTAATCGCGCGGCAGATCATTTGGGTGCGGTGATCGGACCAATTGTCGCATCGATCCTCTTGTATTTCTTTGCGCACGATCCATATATGCCGAGTGCTGAGGAATATCGTCAGGTATTTCTATTTGCATCGATACCGGTCGTGTTAGGACTTTTTGTGATCATATTTTTTGTAAAAGAAGAAAATGTGATCAGCGAAAATGTTCCCATGCAGGCGCCGCTCAAGCTTTCTCTTAAGGAATTTGATGGAAACTTTAAACGGTTCTTGCTCGTTATTGCGCTTTTTACACTCTCAAATTCGACCGACGCATTCCTTATCTTAAAAGCGCAGGAAGCTGGAATTTCGCTTCCGTTGCTTCCGCTTCTGTGGATGGCGCTTCATATTTCAAAGGTCGTCAGTTCGCTAGTTTTTGGTGATCTTTCGGACAGGGTTGGCAGAAGAAAACTGATCTTTGCGGGTTGGATCTTATACGCATTAGTCTATTGCGGTTTTGCTTTTGTCAC
>JBGTEI010000372.1:0-2289 GCA_041747875.1 Pyrinomonadaceae bacterium
AGAACGTCTGAAAAATAAACTTTGAGCGGCGCCGCAATATTTGTCAAAAAACTATACGCCATGAGTTCCGATACAGAGCTTAATAAGATCCGGCGTTATTTTAACCCCGAAACGAGCTTAGGCGACGAATTTATCGGCGTAAAAATGGGACATATATTTGTTCTTGCAAAAGATTTTGCCGGCATTCCGATTGATGAGATAGAAACACTTCTGGAACACCCGGTTCACGAAGTTCGCGTCGGCGCGGTCAGTATTATGGACTTTGATGCGCGCGACAATAAAACCACCGAAAACCAAAAGAAAGAACTTTACGACCTCTATATCAGACGCCATGACCGCATAAACAACTGGGATCTCGTCGACCGGGCCGCCCCGTATGTCATCGGCGGATATCTTTTTGATAAGCCGCGCGACATTCTATATTCGCTCGCCCGTTCTAAAAATATATGGGAACGGCGAACCGCAATTGTCAGTACATATTTTTTTATCCGAAAAGATGAAGTTGATGACACTTTCGCTATCGCCGAGATCCTGGTCGATGATAAACAAGATCTGATACATAAAGCAGCCGGCGGCTGGATCCGTGAAGCGGGCAAACGCGATCCGGAAAAATTATCGGTCTTTCTGGACAAATTTGCCGTAAAGATGCCGCGAATGATGCTTCGCTATGCAATTGAGCATCTTGATAGACACAAACGCGACCATTACCTAAAACTTAAGAAACTTATGTAACGCCGGGAACCTCTTTTTTCATTCACGGTAACATTTCCTGAACTGTGCCGTAACAGTTAGCAATCTTTGCAAACAAGATGGAAAAAATTGCGCTGACGGCGATTATTGCCGCCGGTATTCTTGCGCGTGCACTTACGATCTGGATCGGTCGTCCGGAATTCGCGGGCTGGTTCAACCACACTTATTACTATTTTGTCGAAGTAAGAGGAATCCTTCAAACAAGGGCGATGCCTTATGGCGATATGCCGTTTTTGTTTTACTTTTATGCGCTAATAGCGCGGATCCTGATGCTTTTCGGCGTCGAAATAAATCCTGCGATCGTCATTTCAACCAGATTTGTGATGTCGGTCATTCCTGCACTTACCGCGGTTCCCATCTACGCATTTCTCAGATCACTAAACGAAAACCGGACGCTAAGCATCTGGCACTGGCTGCTGATATTCATCGGAGCGTTTATTCCACTAAGCATCACTCAGATGCCCGAACTCCCGCAGAAAAATGCGGTTGGTTTGCTGCTTTTTACATCTCTCATCGCTGCAATTTACCAGGCTCTTAAATCATTTGACCTAAAAAAGCTTGTGCTGATCGTTTTTCTTGCGCTGCTGATAATGTTTACCCATTTGCGGACACTTGTTGCGGCAGCTTTGTTTGGGATCGCGATTACAATTTCCTTGTTCTTTGTTGAAAAAGATTCGAAAAGATTCCGGATCTCCGCCTTTTCAGTTTTGTTCTTGACCTGCTCTTCCCTTCTGACGATCCTTATTTTTGACCCGGCGCGTTTTGACCGGATCTTTGTTTATCTAACGAGCAGCTTTTCAAATTCCCTTCTCGGTTTACTGATTTCTGGATCTACATTTGCCGAGTCGCTCCAATTTCTCGCCGCGATAATTATACCGGTCGGGATCGCTTATTTCTTATATCGCATTTGGAAGGCTGCCACACTATCAAGCTCAATACCTGACAAGATCTTCTGGCTGGCAAATATCATTTTCTGCTATCTGATCGATTCGCCACTTGCGGATACCGATGTCGCCCCGCGGCTTTTTCTTTTCATTACGATCCCGTCAATTGTGATCCTCGGTTTCCATCTCAAATACCAAAAGCGAAAATGGTTAAGTGTTGCTGCGGTTTTTATCCTCTTTTTGAGTTCGCTTGTTATGACGTTTGCGAAGTTATCGGAATTGTCATGAGAAACGAAAATCAAAAAGCAACCTATCAACAAATTATCGCGCTAAAGCAAAAACACAATTTCTCACCAAACGATTTGATCATTACAAAATATGGCGTAAATGCGATCTGCAATTGGTTCTTTGATACAAAATCATCCTTGATCACGTAGTTTAACAAAAACGATCTCGAAAAATACGACAAAGTTTACATTCTCAATCCGATCGAAGGCTCGATAATTTCCGACGTCCGGGATGACAATTCCGAAACACGATTTATCACAGACGCGGAAAAATACCGTTCGATGCGCCGAAATATTTTGATCCGCCCGCATTTGAAGCCTGTCTTCAGTTCACGACACTTTGAACTTTTTGAGATCAGATCGCCGCC
>JBGTEI010000373.1:0-10597 GCA_041747875.1 Pyrinomonadaceae bacterium
AAAATTCGTCGGCGGAAAGATCCATCCGTTTAAGTTAAAAAGCTGGGGATTTTTGACCGTTGATAAAACGAATGCTGCAACAAATACGATACGCAGGCTTTCGAGGTTAGATTTTCCTAACACCTCACCCCGTATCTCCGATGCCGGTATCATCAAGCCAAGAGATTCTTAGGTCTATTTGCTTTCCACTTTTGATTCGATCTGTTTTACAATTCGGGCGGCATGATTTCGGGTGATCAACGGCACCCGTTCGTCGTCCGTGAGCGACTTAAGAAACGGCAGCATTTGGACGGGGTCAGAAAGCGCATTTCTCCGAAGATATGAATCTAAGCCTTTCATTAATTTTGGCGTTTCGAGAGGCTGATTTTGCCGCGCGACATCGAAATCAAATAGCCAAACGTCTTGCGTCGCGATCTTCCTGTATTCATCCGCCAGCGACTTTACGTCCGGTATCTCAGTCCAATTAAATTCCTCAGTTCTTTGCTTCCCGTCCTTATCCATCCGCAATTTTACAGTACCAAGATGCGCGTAATCGCGAATTTCAGACTGAAACTTTTCGCTGGATCCAAAAAAATTAACCGATTCCCAAAGTGCTTTCAGTTTTTGCAGCGTGGATTCTGAGATTTCTAAATTGTCGGTATAAGTTTCATCATAGTCTTTTTTCTGAAACTTCACTGTGCCGATCCCGTTCTCATCGTGCTCGATCCAGATCCTCGAAAGAAGAAACTCGGGTTTTTCAAATTCGTAAAAATAAACGGGCTTTTCGGCCTTTGGATTGGAATCGGTTTTTACGGCATCAGCCGCCGGTCTTGAATTTTTCTTTGCGGGTGTTTGCTGTGCAGATAGGGAAATGGATATGACAGCGAATAGAAAACAAACTAAAAAGGTGCGTTGAATTATCATGATCAATCAAATCTTACCGAAACCACCTTGGAAACGCCAGCTTCCTGCATCGTCACGCCGTAGAGTGCCTTTGCGGCCTCCATCGTGCGTTTATTATGAGTGATCACGATAAACTGAGTGTTTTCGGACATATCCGCAACACTTTCGACAAATCTGCCGACGTTTGCATCATCAAGCGGTGCGTCAACTTCATCCAGCAAACAAAACGGTGACGGATGATATCTGAATATTGCCAAAACTAATGCGATCGCCGTCATCGCTTTCTCACCACCCGACAAAAGGAGCATATTTTGAAGCCGTTTTCCGGGCGGCTGCGCGACGATCTCAATACCGGATTCTAAAATATCATCGGCCTCGATCAACGTCATTTCACCCATTCCGCCGCCGAAGAGTTGGTGGAAAAACTCCGTAAAATTCTTATTTATCGCTTCAAACGCATCGCGGAATCTTTGACGCGAGCGTCTCTTGATCTCGCGAAGTGCATCTTCTGCAGCTTGAATTCCATCGACAATATCCTTTTGCTGCGATGTTAAAAAGTTGAACCGTTCTTCCGTTTGGCTCAATTCTTCAAGTGCGAGCATATTAATTGCGCCAAAATTCTCAAGTTTCTCCCGCAGAGCTTCAGTTTCTTTTCGCGATTCTGCAAGATCAAAATCTTTGTCAATTTCGCTTTTTTCGACTAATTCTTTGAGTGAAACATTAAGATCCTGCATACACTTCTCATCCAAATTCTTGAGTCGCGTCACTGTTTCAGCTTGATTTATTTCGAGTCCGGCACGTTGATCTCTCGCCATCGCGGAATTCTTATTCAATTCACCAAGTTCTGTCGAAAGCAGATCCGACCGTTCGCGTGATTCTTTCAGATGCGCGATCGCGGTTTGAAGTTCGATTTCTTCCTGGTTAAGTTGCTCTTTTGCATTGACGATCTTTTGCTTGAGTTCCTCATTTAAGCACGCTATCTCAACAACGCGTTTCTTGTTTTCCTCGTTCTCAAGATTTTGACGTTCAAGCCTTCCGGCAAGTTCCGCACTTTCTGTTTTAACTCGGCTGAGCGCATTCTGCGTCGAACGCTTCCTTTCTGCAGCAACTTCAGCGCGCGTCCTTTTTCCGCCAAGGATCGAATTTTCTTCCTCAACCGTGATCCTGATCTGGAGAAGATCGGCACCTATCCGTTCGATCTTTTCTTCCGAAAGCAGGCGCGCTTGCTCTGCAGTTTTTGCATTCTGCTGCGATTCGATCCTTCGTTTTTCGATCTGTTTTATTTCGTTTTCGATCTGAGTAGTTTCGTCCGCAACCACTCTCTTATGACGTCCGGCGCGCTCGATCTCCTGAGCAAGAGATTTTGAATGAATTTCCTGTGACAGCAGTTCTCTTTCAACCTTTACGATAAACGCTTGCAGATCAACCAGCTTATCTTCTTTCGCGGCAAGAACTTCGCGGGTTTTTTCAAAACTTTCTTCAGCCCGTTCCGTTTCTTTTTTCGATCTCTCAAAGTCTTTTGCAAGTTCGCGGAGTTCCCGCTTGAAAGCGAGAAGCGAAGAATTCTTTTCACCGGCATTGGCGTTTCCGCTGATGTAAAGCTTCCCGCCTATCACGAGATCACCATTTAGAGTTAAGAAAATGTCTGCTTTCTTACCGTTTATTTTCTCTACATTCGCAACCACTTGCGCAGACATCTCGCGCGGAAATATCTTTGCCAGAGCAGCTTCAAAGTCTTTTGAGACTCCAAGAAAACGCGAAACGGAATCTTCACTTCCAGTCACAGATCCGCTTTCCAAATTCGGGTCGAAAACCAATACCGGAATACGACCTAAATTGTTGCCGTTAAGAAAGTTAACAACTTTTTGGGCGTCTTTCTCCGATTTCACTAACACGGTTTGAAGATAATTCCCAAACAAATTTTCAACTGCTTTTTCGGCCTTTTGATCGACGCTGAATTTATCGGCAAGAACTCCAAGAAAATCGACGCCAATCTTCGATTGTTCCGCAAAAAGCTTTTGAACACTCGGGGCGTATATTGTGCGCTTTTCTTCAAGCTCATTCAAAGTTTCAAGCCTGTGTTTTCTGCCGGAAAATACTTCACGGGTTTCCTTTAAGACCTTCTCTTCAATTGCCAGCTTAGTTCTTGCTTCTTCCGCCTGATCGACCAATATTTGTTTTTCGTCAAGAAGCTTTTCAAGCTTTTCGCGTTCGGCTGAAATACTTTTTTCGAGCTCCGCAAATTCTTTTTCGCGGGCTTTGAACACCTCATCTGCTCGCTCATTTTCCCTGCGCAAACCTTCTATCCGCTCGCTCAATTTTTCCAGTGTTGTTTCAAACTGCCGCTCGATCTCGGCAAGTCTTTCGACCGCCGCAGTATGCTCAAGATGGCTATTTCGTTCACTTTCAAGCGCATGTTCGATCCCCCGAAGTTCGTCGATCTTTTTTCGGTAAATTCCTTCCGCTTCAAGCAAGGCTGCTTGTTCTTTTTCCGCGCCTGCTACTTCTCTGGTTTCTTCTTTCTCAAGGCGCTCTATCTCGTTGGATAAAAGACGCAGACGCTCTTCCGATACTTTGATCTCGGAATCCAAAACCGTTGTCCGTGATCTAAGTTCAGCGATCTGATCTTCCTGGTAACGTCTTTCCCGTTCGGCGCGATCGCGATTAAGAGCGTTCTCAGCGTGCTTTGCCCGAACTTCGGTCAGGTTTTCTTCACCGAGCCGGGAATCGGCGGTCGCGTTTCGAAAAGCTTCGTCGCGCGCGGAAACCTTCGCCAGAATTTCCCGTTCGATAGAATTTGCGTCGTTTAATTTTGCATGGAGGTCTTCTACGGTTTGCGAAAGGTATTTTCCCTCTGCCGCATACGTTTGTTTGAGCAAACGCCGAAGATCTTCCCGTAGAATTTTATAACGCTTTGTTTTACTTGCCTGTCTTTGAAGAGTACGTGTTTGTTTTTCGATCTCGGAAACGATGTCCGAGATCCTTCCAAGATTCGTTTTTGCGGATTCGAGCCGCGTCTCCGCCGCACGTTGGCGTTTTCGAAACTTCGAGATACCGGCCGCCTCTTCGATCAGACCTCTTCGGCTCGACGGCTTTGAAGACAAGATCTGTCCGATCTTTCCCTGTTCGATGATCGCGTAATGCGAACCCGATAATCCGGTACCCGCAAAAAGATCCTGAATATCGCGAAGACGGCAATTTTTACCGTTGAGTTGATACTCACTTTCACCGGAAAGATACAACCGGCGAGCTACACTGACTGCCTCACCCGGCGCAAAATCGAGGGCAAAATTTCTTGGTTTCCACCGGCGTTTTGATCTTACTTTTTTCTCAACCGTTTTGATCGATCCGACCTGGGCTGCCTGAACCGTTTCAAACTCCACGTCGTCGCCGATCTCAACATCGTCTCCAATTGACAATGCTCCCCCACCCGGCTCGTCATCTGTGTTTAATTCTTCAAGATGTTCGGCTTCGATGCCGTCGACGTCAACCGCGTTCTCATCGATATTTCCAAGTTTTTTATCAATATCATCAAGCTCAGACTCTTCGGAGACATATTCCGTTTCATCGCGAACAAGATGAAGCACAACTTCCGCCATCCCACTCGGATTTCGTTTCGTCGTCCCCTGAAAGATCACGTCTTTCATCTCTTCACCACGAAGTAATTTCGCCCGCTGTTCTCCGAGAACCCAAGACATAGCATCACTGACATTGGATTTTCCGCAGCCGTTTGGACCCACAACCGCAGTTATCCCATTACCGGTAAAAACAATTTCGGTGTAGTCGGCAAAGGATTTGAATCCGGTGATTTCAAGGCGCTGAAGTTTAAACATATAGTGCTATAAAGGGGAACTAGCCCTATATTTTGTGGTTTTAGGAGATTAAAATCAAGTTAAAAATGTAACATTCTCGCGGTTTTTAAATTTGTATAATAAAATGCGAGAATAGCGGTTTGGTTAATAGATGAATTTACAAGAACTTATAAAAAGACTGTTTGACGGCGAAACGCGCGCAGTTGCGCGGGCGATCTCAAAAGTTGAAGCCGGAACTTCGGATTCCGCCGAGATTATGAAGGCGGTTTTCCCGAAAACCGGAAATGCGACGATCATCGGAATCACCGGTTCACCCGGCGCCGGAAAATCATCACTCGTCGATAAGCTTGCACTTTTCTACCGCAAGCAAGGTCAAAAGATCGGTATTGTCTGTGTCGATCCTTCGAGTCCTTTTTCGGGAGGCGCAATACTCGGCGATCGTATCCGTATGCAGACACTTGGGTTGGACCCTAATGTATTTATTCGGTCGATGGCAACGCGGGGAAATTTGGGCGGCCTGGCACGTTCGACCGTTGATGTGGTTGCAATCTTCGACGCTGCTGGTTTTGATACCGTAATTGTCGAAACGGTCGGTGTCGGACAAGATGAGGTCGAAATTGTAAAAGCTGCTGACGTTTCCGTTGTTGTCCTCGTTCCGGGAATGGGTGACGATATTCAGGCGATAAAAGCCGGGATCATGGAGATCGGCGATGTTTTTGTGATAAACAAATCGGACCGCGAAGGCGTATACAGAACCGAGAAGGAACTCGAATCGCTGCTTTCATTGGCGCACAGGTATGATTTTTGGGATCCGCCGATCGTAAAGACGGTCGCGACCGAAAACAAAGGCATCGAGGAATTGTCAGAAGCCATCAAAGCCTATTCTGATTTTCAGAAGAATGGAGAAAAAAGCCTTGAAAGAAGAACGTCGATCGCCAAATGGCGTTTGATGGAACTTCTTCGCGAAAAATTGTTGTCTGACGTTTTGAAAAAAGATGGGACAATCGAAAAACTCGATGAATTCGCGCTTGAAGTCGCCGAAAAGAAACGGGATCCGTATTCGGCTGTAGAAGAATTATTGAAATGAAAATTGATCATATAGGTATTGCAACAAAAGAGATCACCGAATCGCTGAAGTTTTGGCAGGATTCACTCGATATGGAACTCGTACATACCGAACTCGTTGAAGACCAACAGGTTCGTGTTGCAATGTTGCCTGTCGGCGAAACCAATATCGAATTGCTTGAGCCGACGTCGGAAGACTCGCCGATCTCAAAGTTTTTGGAAAGACGCGGAGCCGGAATCCACCACATTGCAGTAGAGGTTGAAAACATCGTAAGCGCTCTCGAAAAGCTAAGATCTAACGGTGCACAATTGATCGATGAGACGCCAAAAATCGGCGCGGGCGGTTGCCTAATCGCGTTTGTTCATCCAAAATCATCAGGCGGAGTTTTATTGGAGTTAGTACAGAAAATTAAGGAGTAATAAACTTGAGTAGTAAAGGGAAAATATTGATTTTATTCGCGGCAATAATTGCCGGCGGATTTGGTTTGGTACTTTGGAAAGGTAAGCCCGGCGGACACGGCGGAGCGCTTACGAAAGTAACAAAGGAAGAAATGGAAATGTTGGTCAAGGACCTCAATCCGATGCAACAGCGGATGCTCGCGGAAAGTCCGGACCAGAAGAAAGAGCTTGCAAAGAATTTGCAGGAATTTCTCGCCATTGCCAGCCAGGCCCGAAAAGAAGGCTATGCGGATAAACCTGAAGTAAAAGAAGAACTGGAGTATATGCACAAAGCGATACTTGCGCTCAGCTACGACAAGGTTAAGAACAAGGATAAACCGATGCCGCCGCTTAGTATGATCACCGAGGCCCAGGTAGCAGAATTTTGGGGTGAAGATCCGGCAAAGGCCGCCGAGAAGAAAGAAGGCGAGATGCAGCCCGGAGGCATGCCGCCTCAACCGCAGCAACAACAGCCGCCGGCGCAGCAGCCTCAACCCGAGCAGGCGCAGCCCAAAGAAGAACCTAAAGAAGCAGAAGCTCCAAAAGCAAAACCATCGCAACTTGTGATCGCAGCCCCCGCGGAAAGCGAAGGTTTTTTTGCATCTCTAATGGAGAAGATCGGACTCGGATCGGCATCAGCGGCTGCGAAAGTGCGTCGTCACGAAGCTGACTTCAAGAAATTCCTCGATGCGCAAAAGAAACTTGAAACCGAAAAAGGACAGCGACCCGAAGGACAGGAAATGAGTCCGGAGCAGATCCAGCAAATGCGTGATTCATTTGCACGTTTTTCGATTTATGCTGAAGAGGCAGAATCGAAAATGGATGAGCTTGGCGAAGAATTTGCCAAAAAGGTTGAATTTCAAACAAAGATACAGCAGTCGCAATTACTTGCGCAGCTTTACGCCAAAGAAAAGCTTGTTCCGCAGCTTGAAGTTAAAGAAAAAGACATCGAAAAATATATCGCCGATCATCCTGAGCTTTTAAAAGAACAGAAAGCGAAAGCTGACGACGTTTTGAAAAAAGCTAAAGACGGCGGAGACTTTGAAGCGCTTGCGAAAGAATTTTCGGAAGACCCGGGCAGTAAAGAGAAAGGTGGTCTATATGAAGATGTTCCTTTAGGACAAATGGTTCCTGCATTTGAAAAAGCTGCTCTCGCACTTGAACCCGGACAGGTTGCGCCGGAATTGGTTAAAACAAAGTTTGGCTATCACATTATCCAGCTAGTTAAAAAAGGAAAAGCAAAAGGACCTGATGGGAAAGAAGTTGATGCGTATGATGCGCGTCACATTTTGATCTCAACCACCTACAAAGATCCGGCGAATCCGATGCAGCAGGAAATGCCGCTTGATGCGTACGTTGACGGACTTTTGAAAAAAGAGAAACAGGACAAGATCCTGGCAGATATCCTAAAGAACAATCCGATCGAAGTAGCGACGGACTTTACGGTAGAAGCACCGCCAATGCCGCAGCAGCCGCAAATGCCTCCTGGAGCGCAATTACCGCCGCAACCGCCGGCAGGTGAGCAGGATCAACCGGACGAAGCTCCGAAAGAAGCTCCGGAGCCAAAAAAGGACGAGCCGAAAAACGATAAAAAATAGGTAGCTGTTTTGGAATAGAACTCGGCTGCCTATCGCAAAAATGCAGTTTGGCGATTATAGAGTAGAAATAATTCCCGATACGGAATTCAGACTCGACGGCGGGGCAATGTTTGGCGTTGTCCCGCGTGTTTTATGGGAACGCAAATGTCATCCTGATGAATTAAACCGCATCAGGATGAATATGAATTGTCTTTTTATTGAGACGCCGGATGATCGGATCTTAATTGAAACCGGTATCGGCGAAAAATGGTCGGCTCGGGAAACTGAGATCTACGGTATTTTCCGCGAAAAGCCTTTCGCGCAAACACTTTTCGAGAAAGCCGGCTGCACACCCGAAGATATTTCGATCGTTGTAAATACGCACCTTCACTTTGACCACGCCGGCGGGAATACTGTAAGCGGTGAGCCGTTTGCAGTGAGCAGTGAGCAGATAGGAAAAGACCAAAGACCCAAAACCAAAGACCAAAAACCGATCCCCCAATTTCAAAACGCACGCTATTTTGTTTCGGAATCCGAGTTTCATGCCGCCGAGTATCCGCACGAACGCGATAAGGCGAGCTACTTGAATGAAAATTGGCGTCCTTTACTGGAAAGCGGTCAACTCGAACTTAAGCCCGAAAATTACGAAGTCGTCCCCGGATTAACGATGCAGACCGTTCGCGGTCATTCCGAAACAATGCAAACCGTTAAACTCGCGCGCGGCGGAATGATCCTCTACGGATTCGCCGATCTGATCCCTACGACAGCACATTTGCCGCTTCCCTGGATCATGGGATACGACTTATTTCCAACCGAAACCCTCGAAGCAAAGCGAAAACTATTCAAAGAAGCCATAGAAGAAGATTGGATCTGTCTTTTTTATCACGATTTTCATACGCCGCTTTGCCGTCTGGAAGAGATCGATGGCAAAATAAAAACGAGAGAAATTTAATCGAAAGAGGAAATCCAAAATGAAGAGATCATCGTTGATTTTTGTTCTATTTGTCGTTGTATTTAGCGCACAAGCGGCGTTTACTCAGACAAAAAAGAAAAAGATCGAACTGCCTTTTTAAATAACACACGGCTTTTGGAAAGGAAACCATTTGATGAAAATGCGGGTGTCGCGCGCAACTGGGGTCTTAAGTACGTTGCTGATACCGATTAGGTAAGTGTTACACTTTGTTCCGATACGATGAAGCTGATTCCTGAAAAAAAGAACAAATTCAAAGCCGAACTTCTAATGCAGTTCACTTTTGGTATGGCAGTTTTTAAACTCGAGAATCCTGATCAAAAGGACGATGAGATCGCTGCGCAAGTTGCCGGACTTGAAAGCGAACTTCGGACTTGTGAAGTGATGGTTTGTGAAAACCCAAAGGCAAAATCTCAGGGAATGGATGATTTGATCGCCAAGCGAGACGGAGATGAATTGAAAACGCTCGTAGAATCCAGCGACTGTAAAGGAAAAAAGTAGAACATTCTGAGCTAGTGGTTATTTAATGAGGCACGGGCTGGAATCCATCTTTCAGCCTGTTTGCCGTTTCGGGAAAATTAATGGAAAATTGGAATGGACTAATGCAAAATCGAAATATCAAAAAAGTCGTTGTTAAAAAAAGCCTTAAGGGACAAGAATCCGATCTTGCTTATTGGCAAACAAGGTCGTTCGAAGAGCGCCTCGCAGCGCTCGAGGAAATGAGACAGGAATACAACAACTGGAAATATACCGATGCTGAACAAAGATTTCAGAGAGTTTATCGCGTTACTCAACTCAAACGGGGTTAAATATCTTCTTGTCGGCGGGTATGCGATCGCTTTTCACGGTCATCCGCGATATACGAAGGACCTTGATATTTGGCTCGAATTGAGTGAAGAAAATGCCAAAAACACGATCAAGGCGATCTCGGAATTTGGGTTTGGAGAATTAGATCTGACCGCTCATGATCTTCTAAAGAAGGGTCAGATGATCCAACTCGGATATCCCCCAAACAGGATAGATCTGATCAATTCACCGGATGGTGTCGATTTTGGGGAGTGCTACCGGTCAAGGATCGAAATTGATATTGATGACATAAAAATTGCGGTGATCGACCGTGAAAGCCTTGTGAAAAATAAAAGGGCTTCTGGGCGTTTACAGGATCTGGCAGATGTTGAAAATCTCAGCGGCGAGTAATTCCAAATTCGGGATGCTCGATCACCGATAATTCGAAACGAATTTTAAAAAAATATAAATCATAAAATTTTATTAAAAGATGGAAAAAGTAAATATCGGAATAATTGGCGGCAGCGGTTTGTACCAGATGCCGGAACTTGAAAATGTAAGAGAACTCGTGATCGACACCCCGTTTGGAAAACCTTCGGATGCGTTTATTATCGGCGAACTCGAAGGCGTTACAGTTGCATTCTTGCCGAGACACGGTCGCGGTCATAAATTGACGCCGACCGAACTTCCCTTTCGGGCAAACATTTACGCGATGAAATTGCTCGGTGTAAATTATATACTTTCCGTTTCGGCAGTTGGCAGCCTGCGCGAGGATTATGCGCCGACCGATTTTTGCATCCCCGATCAGTTCTTTGACAGGACGCGTGCGAGAGCAGAAGAATCGACATTTTTTGGTGAAGGCATCGTCGGCCATATCACGTTTTCACATCCCGTTTGCGAGGAATTAGGCGATATTTTGGAAGCATCGTGCAAAACAGTTGAAGGTCTGAAAGTTCACCGCGGCGGAACGTATATTTGTATGGAAGGCCCGGCGTTTTCGACAAAGGCCGAATCGGAAACCTATCGTAAGTGGGGAATGGACATCATCGGAATGACTAATTTGCAGG
>JBGTEI010000374.1:0-2821 GCA_041747875.1 Pyrinomonadaceae bacterium
AACGGTGATTATTTCGGTTGTCCTTTATAGCCTTCCGCGTAAAATGTGCGTTTTTTCGTTCTGATGATCGGAAAGTTTTCTGCTTTGGCTTTTTTACCCGTCCACTATTATCGGTATCCGAGCCCGTGAAAAATTACCCAAAAGTTTCCCAAAGGCAAAACAAGAAATTCAAATAAGTTCGATCTACAAAGTTGCTAAAACTTTGTTGTCGATCTTCCCGCGTTGGTAATTGTCATTTTGGCTGTGGTCACGGTAGCGCACCTTTTGCTCTAGTTTCCCGACGATCGCGTGTGCAAATTTGGTCTCATTTTCCAGGTTTTGAGCGCTTCCCAGACCGCCCGGACTCAATACGTTTATTTCCATAAGTTTATTGCCGACAATGTCTAATCCGACCATAAACATACCGTCAGTAACTAATTTCGGCCTAACTACTTCTACGATGTGAAACATTTCGTCAGTGATCTTAGCTTTTGCGATCTTCCCGCCGGAACTCAGGTTACTTCGAGCAGACCCCGTTCCACTAACACGACGAAAAGCCGCATAATGTCCGTCAACTAAAAGCGGCTCGCCGTTGACCACGAACATTCTCGTATCGCCGGCCTTTGCGGCCTCGAGATATTCCTGGGCGATCGCATATCCGTCGCGCGTGATCGCTTCGATCATTTGATCTATGTTGGCCTTTTCCTTTGGTTCAACCAGGAAAACACCGGAACCGCCCGAACCTTGGAGCGGTTTTAAGATCGCCCGTCCGCCTTCACCTTTGATGAATTTTTGAATCTCTTCCTTGTCCCGTGAGATAAGCGTCCGCGGACGAACTTCGGGCGGGAAGTGTTGAAAATACATCTTGTTAAGTGCGCCCGAAAGCGTATTTGGGTCATTTAAGACGATGACACCGTGTCGCAACGCCAATTGACCGAATTCAATGCCGGCTATTTGAGCCCAAGGCCTTTCCGCATCATCTGCCGGATCATTCCTGAGCATCAAGATATCCAGATCGGCAATTCGGATACGTTCCTGATGCGCGGTATCTCCCAGTAGATCCTTTAAGTACAATTCACCGGTTTTATGCTTTTTAGCCTTGGACATTCTAGCGTTTGCACGAATGTGATCGTCTTGTTCGGCAGAAAAGCTGCCAAGGGGAATTATCCATGCCTCGTGTCCCATTTCTCTGGCAGCACGGGCAATTCTTGTGGTTGTATATCTTGGATGTTCCGTATCCAGATTGTTTATAACAAAACCGATTTTCATAATTTATTTTCCTTTTTTACACTTTTATCCAAATTGATCTTTAAATAAGATCCAAGACAGAAATCCCTTTTTTTGCCTTTTCCAATCTCTCGCTGGTATTAGTGAAAGTCATATAACGGGGGGTTAATGGTGACGGCCGCAGAACTTCCCGCCATTGTAGTTCGCGAACAATTGAAACGTGTTCCGGTCCCATTTTGCCGACAAAAAGTGTCTCGATGTCGCCGCCGGTTCCGAGATATTCCAGAATCTCAACCAATCCTCGTAAATAAACTGCATCTTTCGTCAGCCCGCCGCCGCGAAAAACCCGCATTGTAATGTTGAAGGCGGCTTTTTTTGAAAATTTATATTTTTTTCTAAGACTGGAAAAAACCTCTGCAAAGCTCTTGCCGTTTGTCAGTCCGCGAACGGCGATAACGCGCGCGGCAAGTGTTCGAATGCGGGCGAGGGTCAAACCGCCTACGAGATATTCTGTGAAAACTGCCAGACCTTCCTGAAGCTGTTCATAGCCCGGCAAACCCGAATACAGAAGCTTTAGGGGTTGCGAACGTCCGTTGAAATATGTCACAGAATGTGTACCGATCTCGTGTTGTAACAGCGCGTTGATCCTCGCTTCGGAAATAGAGGTGCGATGTCCAACGGTCAAATTTCCGCTAGAAACCATCAATCCCGGCGGCATATCTTCCCGGATCTCAACCTCCGCCGTCATTTTTGGATAAAGCTCCCGATAATAACCGATCTCCTTTCTTGCACGTTCTGCAACCCCTTCGGCATCGAGCTTTCGGGTCGTGTCGGCAGAACCTTTTGGAATTTCCAGGATCTTTTTCGCCAAATACAGCAGTTCATCCTCGACTGGCGGAAAGAGCTGTAGGCTTTCGTATAAAAATTGCGGCGTATTGCGATCTTCGATTAAAGTGATCTGTCGGTCGAGTTCGATCCGTTTCTCACGTAAAAGATACGCCATCGTCGGATCCTCAATATCGTTGAACGAAATGCTGTATAGTCTGCGTTTTAGGTCTTCGGGTTCTATGGTAAGAAGCCGGTAATGAAAGACTGGATCTCCTTCAAAACCATTTTTCTTAAATTCCAGAAAAGCTTGATTTGAATTGACCGGAGTGACAGCTGTCAAATATTTTACCTTATCGCTAAGTTGCGCAAGTTCGTCATCTGCTGACCAAACTTGATCAACGATCAAACGGCGACCGAGAATTTGCGGTGCATTTGGGCGTTCGGCCGTCTGAACATGGACAAATTCAAAAAAAGTCTCCTGAAAGGCTTTCGACAGTTTGCGGCGGAAAATTCTTAAGATCGTTGAATACAACTCTTTGCTTTCAATATCGCGATAGATTGGCGCGACTTCCAAACCGATCTTCAAACAACCCAATTCTGTCGTTTGTTCATCGGTCAGTAGCGACTGCATTCCGTCATGAATTCCAGTTTTTCCCTTCACGATCTCTGCGGCGGTTTGAAAATATGGGATTTCCAGGTTTTCAAGCGATGTCTTTAGGGTTTCAACGGTTGACGGTACCTCTTTTAGATCTTCTACAAAAATACGAAAATCAACCGTCGATGCGGT
>JBGTEI010000375.1:0-5214 GCA_041747875.1 Pyrinomonadaceae bacterium
CGACATCATGTGAAGTAGCTGATTTCGCCGTCACGACCGCATCGTCTCCAACCTTTAAATGTCCCGCGATCCCCACTTGCCCGGCTAAGATCACGCGTTTGCCGATGACAGAACTTCCGGCAAGTCCCGTTTGTGAACAGATCAACGCGTCTTCATCGATCGTGCACGAGTGTCCGATCTGGACGAGATTATCAATTTTTGCGCCGCGCTTAATTCGTGTTTCGCCGACGCTCGCGCAATCGATCGCTGTATTCGCACCTATCTCGACATCATCTTCAAGCACAACGCGGCCGACCTGCGGTATCTTTAGCCAACTTTTATCTTCCGTTTTTGCGTAACCAAACCCATCACAGCCGATCGTGGAATTATTGTGAACAATACAATTTGCGCCGATCACACAGTTTTCCCTGATCGATACTCCTGAATGAAGTATTGAGTTTTGACGGATCGTAACTCCGTCGTAGACCGTTACGTTTGGAAAAAGTTTTACGCCGCTTTCGATCACACAATTTTTCCCGACGACAACGTTTGCGGAAATTTCTACGTGTTCGGCGATGACGGAACTTTCGTCGATAACTGCTGTCCTATGGACGCCGGGGATGATCTCCGCCGCGGGATGAAACAATCGAAGTGCTTTTGTGTAGGCGACATACGAGTCACGCGTACGGAGGATCGAAATGTCTTCGCGCTGCACATCAGCGCCTACATTTACAAAGATCGCGCCGGCCCGGGTTTCTGCGACCTTCGGGGTGTATTTTGGATTTGCGAGAAAGGTAATTTGGTCAGACTTGGCGTGGTCGAGTCCGGCCGCAGAATTGAATTCCTGATCGCCATTTCCGCGCTCAATAGTTGAATCGGTTTGTGCAGCTAATTCCGAAAGTTTCATAAGGCAATTTTAACGCTAACCCGCAAAGTAGCAAGGGCTTGAGAGTAAGTTGTTGGTCCAAACAATTGGTCACAGTAAGTTTACCGGATCTATCTCAATATAAACGATCTTCATATCGCAGGATCTTGTATCCGCGTCTTTTGCGCCAAAGTCGACCATTTCACGAAGGTGTTTTCGGTTTCGCGATTTTATTATGATCTGAAGCCGGTGTTCTCCTTTAAGTCGCGGGAGTGGCGCCGGAGCGGGACCGAGCACTATGCTGTTTCCGTTCTTGTTCGCCGAATCGAGGGAAGTGCGAAAGATCCTGGCATTATCGTAAGCATAATTATAGTTCGGATGCTTGATGAGGATCGACGCGAGAGCGACGAAAGGCGGATAATGCATTCGCTCTCGGTAAGAGATCTCCTGTTTGTAAAAGCCTTCATATGATTGATCTTTAGCATGCTGCAAGGCGTAATGATCCGGATGATAAGTTTGAATCAAGACGCGGCCCTGCAATTTTCCGCGCCCGGCGCGCCCTGCAACCTGCGTCAACAATTGAAACGTGCGTTCCGCCGAACGAAAGTCGGGCATCGATAGACCATTGTCCACTGATACTACTCCGACGAGTGTAACGTTGTGAAAATCGTGTCCTTTGGCGATCATCTGTGTTCCAACGAGCATATCCAATTCGCTGTTCCCAAAACGCGCAAGAACGTTTTCGAGCTGTTTTCGCTTCCGGGTCGAATCCCGGTCAACGCGGGCGAGTCTGATATCCGGGAATTTTTCCTTCAATATATCTTCGATCTGCTCCGTGCCTTCGCCGACAAAATAGATAAACTCGCTTTCGCAAGCCGGACAAATGGTCGGAGATTTTATTCGATAATTACAGTAATGGCAGACAAGAGTTTGGTCGCGTTTGTGAAACGTAAGTGTAATATCGCAGTTTACACAGCGGACACTTTCGCCGCATGAGCGGCATAAAACGAATTGCGAAAACCCGCGGCGGTTAAGAAGAATTATGGATTGTTCGCCGCGCTTTTGGGTTTCTTCTACCGCTTCAAGAAGCTTTGGCGATAGAATCGAATCTTTTCCTGTGCCGCTAAAAACCTCCCGCATATCAATTAATTCCGCTTTTGCCATCGGCCGGTTTCCGATCCTTTTCGGTAGGCTCAAATACTTATACTTTCCCGTTTGCGTATTGTGAAAGGATTCTAGTGCCGGAGTTGCGGATCCTAAAATTATCAACGCATTTGCCTGATTAGCGCGGACGATCGCAATGTCGCGGGCATTATAAAACGGCATTTCGTGCTGGCGGTAAGAAGTGTCGTGCTCTTCGTCGACGATCACTAAACCCAGATTCCGGAGCGGCGCAAAGATCGCAGACCTCGTTCCGATGACGACGCTTGCCTCACCGCTTCTGATCCTGCGCCATTCGTCAAAACGCTCACCGCTTGAAAGTGAAGAGTGGAGAATAGCGACATCGTCTCCAAAAACGCCTCGAAGACGCTTTGAAAAAACGGGTGTCAGAGAAATTTCGGGAACAAGCATTAGCGCGGTTCGATCATCATTGAGTACCGATCTTATTGCACGGATGTAAACCTCAGTTTTTCCGCTGCCCGTAACACCATGAAGTAAAAACGCTTCGTAATTTCTTTTTGCGATCGAACTCCTTATCTCTTTAAGTACAGAAGTTTGCCCCTCCGACAGTAAATGTTGCTCTTCCGCGTTTACCACCTTTCCGTGCATTGGGTCGCGCCTTACTTCGACCTTGACGATCTCCAGATACCCGAGTTTTTTTAACGTTTTTATCGGAGAATCGCTGACGCCCGACTTTTCTATCAATTCAGAAAGTAAAGTTGTTCCGATTTCGTTTCGCAAAACATCTATAACCTCCTGTTGCGCGGCAGTCAGGCTATCTAATTCGTCCGCGGCGAAATCAGTTTTCAGCAATTGCGCGGCTTTCTGTTTTTTCGGTTTTACGGATGTCGATAGGTATTTTTGTATTTTTTCTATGAATCCGAGATTTAAGAGCTCGGCAACGATCCTTTGAGCGGTCGCGCGCGTGAATTGTTTCTTAAGTGCTTTTATAGTCGAATCATCATTACTTTTGACGAAATCAAGAACCGCGATCTTCTGCGTTTTTTTATCGGGATTGGCTTTTAGTTCCGCGATACCCTCTTCGGTAATTCGGATCGTTGTTTCAATCGTCGCATTGATCCCGGCGGGAAGTGCAGCCTTGAGCATTTCACCCCACGAAGAGGCGTAGTAGTCCGCCGCCCACTTTGCAAGCATTATGATCTCCTTTGTAAGCAGGGGATCGGCATCATAGACCTCGCGAACCGGTTTTACCGCAGATAAATCAAGCCCTAATTTTTCGTCAAGCGATTCGTGAATAGCTACCGCGTAACCGGTCAAGGGGCGGTTTCCGAATGGAACAAGAACCCTCGATCCGATCTTTATCACATCACGAATTTCCTCCGGGATCGAATAGGTAAACGTCTGCCGGAGCGGGATCGGAAGCGCGACTTCGACGAATCTGGGGGCAGCCGTTGTTTTTGAGTGTTGACCGTCGGAAATTTTAAGCATCAATATGTCCGCAAGTTTTTGTTCTAAGGCGCTCGAAGTGTCGTAAAACGAATGCAAGAAAACTAACTCTTAATATAACTTGCCACTAGCTTGAGCTAGTGGAAAAGGTCGAAAACTTTAAAAGACTTTAGCCAAATAACTTATAAATGCCTAGTTTAATTGGCTTTAGCCTAATCGAAATGTTCGGCTAAAGCCAAGATTGGGTGAGAATATATCAATCCCACTAGATAAATCTAGTGGCAAGTTATAAGAACAAAGCAATACTTTCCGGAAACTACCAACTCTTTAGCTATCTATGATTTGCTCTATCAAAATGATAACCTATCGGAACATTGCGAGAGAAATGGAGTCAAAGAATTTGGAGCAATATTAATGGATTCGGTTTTCGGAAAAAAAGAGGAAAAGAAGGGTATCAGCGTCACATTGGTCCTTGGTTTGATCGCAGGACTATTTGTCGTTACCGGTCTTATCGGCGCATTTTGGCTGCTTACACCCGGAGAAACGGATCGAAAAGATGTACTTGCGGGAGCATTCCTTGAGGGAAGTTCCGGATTTGAAAATTATACAAAGCAGGTGATCATCGCTACGAATACCGATCGATTAATGCAGTCAATGACCGGTCTTGGAACGATCACGATGCATATGAGCAGTTCGATCTATAATAAAGGTGAAAAGACGATGAGCGCGCTTCAGGTTTTGGCAAGCGTTGTTGATTCGGAAGGAAAGGTAATAAAGGAAAAGAGTTTTATAATGATCCCAAATTCTGAAAGGCAAACCCTGGGACCCGGGCAGTCAATAAGCGTTACGGTGAATATTGGCGGGTTCTCGACCGAAGACGACAGAGCAAATGTTCGCTGGAAAGTAACTGCGATAAAACTTGAGGAGTAGGCAAATACGCAGATCAGACTTCGACACGCGTCTTTTTCCCTCGAAACATTTCCTTAAGCGAAAGAAACGGTTTTTCCACAACGAAATACGAAAAAATACTAAATGCAAAAGATAGGGTAAATACTAAAAAGATCTCGAATCCTGTGCCTTCTGCATTTTGATCATAGACAACGTATCTTACCGCCCAATGCCACAAATATAGTCCATAAGATATCTTTCCGATCCAAACGAGTGGCCTTAGGCTTAATATGCCAACGGTCACTCGCGGTTTATTAACGACGATGTTTACGACCATCATCGCAAATGCCAGTGCAATAAGCGTATAGCCGCCCTGATAAAGCAAAGGCGAGGACCAGGATACCTTGGGCAGTAATGCAATGATAAACAGGAAGGAAATGACAGAGCCGGCATTGAAACAGATCCGGAATCGTTTTATCGCTCTATGACCGAGAAGGACCAAAATTGATGCGGCGCATCCCATGAGTAATGCGTCTGCCCTCGTATCTGAGCCATAGTACAACCGTTGAACAGTCGCGCCACCGTCTGCAAGTAATTTGCGCTCGATAATTACAAATCCAATTGCTGAAATTGCTATCAAAAGCAATCGTCTCAGATCGACTTTGTTTCGCAACGCGATGATCAAAAGTACCGGAAGGATCAGATAAAACTGTTCTTCAATTGCGAGTGACCAAGTGACCCCAAGATGATTGCTTGCCGACGCGAGATCGAGCGCGTAGATCCAGTTTGAAATGTATGAAAGCGTAAGGAAAATGCCACTATAGGCGCTTTCCCGGTTTTCGGGATTTGGTTCGAGAAAGGTTGCGTAAACGAATAACACAAGGATCAGGAAGATCACCGCCGGCATCAACCTG
>JBGTEI010000376.1:0-5718 GCA_041747875.1 Pyrinomonadaceae bacterium
AATTCAGCTAAACCGTCCGCAAATTGACGAATATCTGAACGATTCGCTGATGCTCGTCACCGCACTAAACCAACACATCGGTTACGACAATGCGTCAAAGATCGCCAAGTATGCGCATAAAAAGGGTATGAAACTTCGCGAAGCTGCGATCGAATTGGAGATTTTAGACGGCGAGAAGTTTGACGAATTGGTCGTACCGGAAGATATGACAAGACCTTGAAAAAGGTGGAAAAGTGAAAAGGTGGAAATGTGAAAAAGTGGAAATGTGAAACGGTGGAAAAGTGGAAACGGTGAAATATGAAGAAACTAGTAATACTGATGATGTTTGTTTTTTGCTCGACAGCATTAGCAGTGCAGGATTTTGAACTTAAAAATGCTTCTAAGTATTTTGATATTAAGATTTCGGTTGAGACGTGCGATGAATATTCGTGTTCTGGGGCGGCGACATTTTCATTTTATAAGAAGGATAGAACGACGCCGTATCAGGTTATAAAGCTGCGGGAAACATATGTTCAATTAGATGAAGACGGTAGTCCAAGTGTCAATAAGACCCTGCTTTACGATGAGCAAAGTGTAATAAATATCGGTGATTTCAATTTCGATGGAATTGAAGACGTTGCGATCTGTAACGGGACGAACGGTTCTTATAACGGACCTTCATATAATGTTTATCTTTCTTCACGAGCCGCTAAGAAATTCATTTACAACGCTGCATTTAGCAAACTTGGTGAGCATTTAGGAATGTTTGAAATGGACCCGGCAAGAAAAGTTTTGACGATCTTTGATAAAGACGGATGTTGTTGGCATGTGACGGAAGAATATTCGGTTGTAAAAGGTCGTCCGGTGAAGGTATTGGTGATCGAAGAAGACGCAACCATCGCAGACGAAAGTAAGGTGAAAATAACCACGAAAAAGTTATCGCTCGGTAAATGGAAAACCTCGGTTAAATACGTTAAGCGTGAGGATAATTGAGCCAAACTAAATTATCCACCGATGATCACGGTCCCACAACCACCAACGATCGGATCAGGACCGCCAAGCGCTTCGACTACCTTATCGCCTTGTCGCGCCGCCGGCATATTGTCGATCAAAACCGATGACGAGCCCTTTAGCACAACCCCCGGGCCATGGGGCGTTGGGACGGGCGCAGACGGCATTGAACAAATGTGCTTATCAAAAGCTGCCATGGCAGACGTCATCGCAGTTATCGCAGCCGTTTTAGCTGTCGTTTCAGCAGTCACCGCGGCTGCCTTCGAAGTTGCATCGGGCGCCGCCTTTGTAGTTTCTTCAAGTATCTTTATCGCTTTCCCGGTCGCTTCAAGTGCGGCCTGTAAACCAGCCGCAGCCGCAGCCGGAACCGCTCGCCACGCCGGTAGAAATCCTATTAATGTTGTTGAACTGCCAGGGCCCGGTGCTAAGGGAAAGCCGTGGGCGGTCATATCTGATGGTCTTGCTGCCGGAGGCATAATTAATCTCCTTGTTTTTGATCGTTATTTGAATCGGCCGGTGGCGCGGTGGCTCCGCCCGGATTCGGGTTTTCCGCAGTTGGCAATACGCTTTCGATCTCTTTGGTTACTTTTTCGCCGCTGCCTTTTTTAACACGGGATGAAACGGGAAATTCCGCATCCTTATCATTGTCTGTGTAAAACTTCTCGAGATCCTTCTTCTTATCATCTGCCGCTTTGCGTTCTTTTTCACGGGCGATCGCTTCAGGACTTTTATTTCCGGCGGAGTCTTTGATATTTTTCATATCGTCTACACTATCGACACCTTCCGCGGCCTGATCCTGAACATCTTCTACCCGATTGCTGTAATCATCTACCTTGTCGACCGTATCTTTCGCCTTATCAAGATTCTTGTTTATTTCTTTTACAACGTCAGCAACAGCCGGTGCGACCTTTTCAAAGACCTTCTCGACGACAATATTCCACATCGGAAAGAAGATATTCCTAAACATCAATGCCGTAAACCACGGCAATCTTGCTACGAGCACTTCCATCGTCTGAGCATCGTTATCGCCGGCCTTCTTCCGCGAAGCTTCCATTTGGCCGGCAAGTTCGCCGATCGCTATTTTTATTATCGGGTCTGCGTATTGCGCCAGATTTTCTTCAACGAGTTTTGCAGCAAACTGTTTTGCGCTCAAGGTCTTGCCGCCCGGAACTCCCATTGCGAGATCATCGGCTGGCAGCAGTCCGCTGACAAGATCCGTCATGATAGCAAATAACGCTTGCGTTAAGCCGCGGCGAGATGCTTGATAGACGGCAAGCGAATTTATTTCACCCTTAATTCCTTCGGCCATCATGCGGCCATAGAGTTCTTGCAGCATCGCAAGATTTACGTTGTTTACTTTGCCTATCACTTTCTTAACAAAGTCAGGAACACCGGCAATATCAGCCATCGCCGCGTCGAGTCCGGCATTTATACAAGCTGCCGCGCCGGGAACCGCATCTGGCGTTGTTTGCGTGCCGCCTGCCATACTCGCGAATATTGCCGAAAGTGCCGGTGATCCGGGTGTTTTCTTCGGCCCCCCATTTACGCCAAGAAAGTCATAAACTTTATCGACCTCTTTCGCGATGTCTTCCTTTGCCTTGTCGATCTTTTCATTTACCGGCTTTAGGAGATTATCATCGTCCTTATCATCGTCCTTTTTGGCTTTCTCCCGTTTCAAAAACCAAACCGGGTAGATCAACTCGTGCTTTTCGTATTTGCCCTTTATCGCCGCAACCGTCAAATCATGGGCGGCATCTTCAACGCTTTTTTCATGAGCCTTTCGAATTTCAAGATATGCCGCCAGATAGAGATCCTGCATTTTGAATGCAAAACGCTGAACCGTACCCATTATCTTTCCAACGCCCGGAACATTTGCTACTAAGCCGCCGACTTGATCAAGCGCACCATCCGGAGGCTTGATATAAAAAGCGTTTAACGATTCGCAGAAAGCAATATATGTAGCGCGCGTTTCGTGAAGTTTTTTTCCGGCCTCGTGAATGTCCGGGTATTTTATCGAATCCTTATTTATCGAAGATACGACCGTCTTAATATCCGAAAGAAAAGTATCAAGCTGCGTCGGATCGGGTGCGGCCGCCGAAGATCCACCGCCCAGAAGATCGCCGGCCATATCCGCAACGTCGGCAAGTCCGCCTTTCGAAGAAGTAACTTCCTGAACTGTTACCTTTGTCGACGAGACAAAAGCAAACAGGGAAATCGCCTCTCTAACCAAAGCATCGCGAAACATCATCGCGTGTCCATCGGGCGCTTCTTCCTCATTTTCCGGATCAAATGAATCGTGAGGGAATTTTTTTCCGAGGTCGGCGTGAACTTTTCCGAAGTGAATAAATTCTATTGGAATACCAAAATCAAAACTCACAGGCTTGCCGCTTCCTGTTGGATCCGGCGCAGCCGAGCCGCCTTGATTCTTTTCATCAGGAGTAATTTGTACGTCTTTTACGAATTCAGCCTTCGCCTCTGCCTGAGAGGTTTCCTGTCCACCCGTTATATCGTCGAGCGCATTACTCGCTTTATCAACTGCATCGTCTAGCATTCCCATAATGTCGTTTACCCACTTCCTATAAACTCAAATATTGCAATTTAAATCTATTTCGAAATCTCCTGTAATTTCGCCTTTGTGGTCCCGTTCATTTCTCCCGAATCGTCAAGCTTATGTTCGGCTTGAAATTTTTTTACAGCTTCCGAGAATTTCTCATCAACTTTGTCATTCTCAGAGCCGCAATTAAATCCCAAATTATTAAGCCTCTGCTTTTGCCCGCTGACACTATCGATCGGATCTAGTGCTCCTACTTTTATCGGATAAGATTCTTTTCCATCCCTTAAAATCAGTTTGCCCTGCCTCGCAGCGTTAGGAATATAATGTTCGATCTGACCGTCACCATCAGTGGTTCCTTCAATGATATTTCCTTCGATCTCAAGTACATACTTCTCATCCGAGCGCGGTTCGCCAAGTTTTAGAAGCTGGAGCTTAAGCTTGCAGGGATCTCCTTTAAGCTTGAAAGAATGCTCCGCTTCGGTTCCTTTAGAAACCTCCTTCTGAACCTTTTCCGGAATAAAGATCTCGTCATCCTCATGAAGAAGCGTTGGATCTTTGCGTTTCGATTTTAACGCTGCATTCTCTCCATGATTCCAAACTGTCTGCCAGAAGAAACCATTCTTTTTTGCAAGACTAATTGCTGTTTCTCCTCTACCTACTCTTTGTTTTGGCATTTTTTAGGCTTCCTCCCATGCTTCTTTATCCAGATCCGGGAAGGTTATCTGACAATTTCCCGGGTCTATATTTTTGACTTCGCCCTTTCCGTCTTTGTTTGTGCTGCCCGAAGCGACCCTACCGTCAGGCGTGGTTACCTTAAAACTGACGCCTGTTACAGGTTTACCTTCTTCGTCAACCAATTTGATCTTGACCCACGATTTCTTTTCCTCATTGCCTTTGGAATCTTCCTTATGGGTTTTTTCCTTACGGTCTTTCGATCGTTTCTCAAGTTTTATTTTGGTTCCCGGTTTTGCATCGTCGGCCGGATCTGCTTCTTTCGGTGGCGTTGGTGCAACAATGCTCGGCGGGGTGCCTGAACCAGCCTTTCCGCCGGAATTGATCTTGACCATTGGTCCGGATATATCAACGCCTGAAGACGAAACTGAAATAAAACTTCCGCCGCATTTCAGGGTTACGCCGCCCGGCGCATCAAATACCGTGGTCGAGCCGGCTTTCAAACTAATGGATCCGCTTGATTCAAGGCTGTAGCTCGCAGATTTGATCTCAATTCCGCTGCCAACCTTTAGTGAATAAGCGCCTCCTACCTCGACGTTATCTTCAGCACCAATTTTTGTGTGACGTTCTTTTTTGATCTCATTATATTGATGACGTTCTATGAGCCTGTGTTCGTCACGTTCGATCTTTTCAAACCGATCGTTCTTTATAATGTAGTGATGATCATTCCCAACCCATTCGCGACGGTCGTTTTTATTTCGAACATCAATGTCTTTTTCACCGTGGACAAAGAGCTGCTCTGAATCTTTCAGATCTTCGATCCGGATCTCGTTAAACCCATTTCCACCTGTCGAAGAATCGCTTTTGATAGTCGATTTTGTCTTTTCGGCAGGGAGATCATATGGCGGCATCGCCCCCGGATTATAGACGCAGCCTTCAATCAAAGGGCGATCCGGGTCTCCGTCCAAAAAGCTAACGATAACTTCCATTCCGATCCGTGGAATAAACACCATTCCCCACTTATTTCCCGCCCAGGTCTGTGACACCGGAACCCAACACGAACTACTTGCGTCAAGTTCTCCGTCCTGATCCCAATGAAATTGAACCTTTGCCCGTCCGAACTTATCGGTGTAAATTTCTTCACCTTCGGGACCCACCACAAATGCCGTTTGACTACCATATATTAACGGTTTATGGGTCCTTTTTTCCGGCCGGTACTCGGGATGTCCGTCACCATGAGGGATACAGGTAAATTCGTTTGAATATGCCTTTGGTGCACCGTCGCCGACCTCATAATCCGGGATCTGTTCACCCTCGTGGGTTATACTCGTGACGATATAAGAAATGTTGTACTCATCATTCGGATGATTTTTCAGGTTAAACCGATATCCGGCAGTCAAACTACAGCAGTCTGATGTAGCACTTACGATCTGGTGCTGTGAATCAAGCGAAAGCATCGTGTTTTTCGCGTTCTTTTTATTGTCATCAAATATCTTTTGCAG
>JBGTEI010000377.1:0-2060 GCA_041747875.1 Pyrinomonadaceae bacterium
ATTGATCGCACCCATAGCAATGGAGAAAGGACTCAGATTCGCGATCAGAGAAGGCGGCAGGACAGTAGGAGCCGGCACCGTCTCGACGATTGTGGAATAAGCGAAAGTCGCTATACGCAATACGCTATTCGGTAAGAATAAGAAGCGTAACGCGTACTGCGAAAAAGCGATACACCGAACATTATGTTAAACGAAAAAATACGCATAAAGCTGAAAGCATACGATCATCGCGTGCTCGATCAATCGACACAGGAGATCGTCGCAACGGCTCAACGAACCGGAGCGAGAATTGCCGGACCGATACCGCTTCCAACGGTAAAGAACAAGTGGACAGTTTTGCGTTCACCTCACGTTGATAAGAAGTCACGTGAGCAGTTTGAGATCAGAACGCACAAGCGGTTGATGGATATTCTCGACCCGACAGCGGAGACGGTTGATGCACTGATGAGACTGGATTTGCCGGCTGGTGTAGACGTTGAAATTAAGGCGTTCGGTACTTAAGTATCGGCAATATAAAGATTTTATTTGAGTTTATACTTAGCTGTTTTGGCGACGTTTTTCACTCATAACATTAGACTTGAGGGATATAAGGATGATTAACGGAATCATCGGTAGAAAACTTGGAATGACGCAGCTGTTCTCAGAGGACGGCACGGTTACACCTGTGACAGTTATTAAAGCAGGTCCATGCGTTATTACCCAGAAGAAAACTGTAAATGGTCGTGATGGCTATAATGCGGTTCAGCTTGGATTGGTTGAAGACAACCCGATCAAGATGAAAAACGTTACAAAGCCAATGCGTGGTCACTTTGAAAAAACCGCCGGCGGTACACCGCCCACCCGGATCCTGCGTGAGCTTCGCTTAACAAATGAACCCGAGGAAGAAGTTGGTGATCAGGTCAAAGCCGATCTGTTCAGCGACGGCGAAAAAGTAGACGTCATGGGTACGTCAAAGGGACGTGGTTTTGCAGGTACGATCAAACGCCACAATTTTCAACGCGGTCCGATGACGCACGGTTCGATGAATGTTCGCCGGCCGGGCTCGATCGGGCAATCAGCTACTCCATCGAGAGTTCTAAAGGGAACAAAATCCTCGGGACATATGGGGCATGAGCGTGTTACAGCTGCGGGGTTGACGGTGGTAAGAGTTGAAGCGGAGAACAACCTGATAATGGTGCGCGGCGCTGTGCCGGGACCAAATGGCGGGTTAGTTGTCGTTAAGAAATCAATAAGAAAGAAAAGGAAATAGCAGTGTTTATTTGGCGGGTTTGAAACACGCTAAGCGCTGACTAGAAGAAAACGGAGTAAATTATGCCTGCCGTAAAGGTTCGCAATTTGAAGAACAAAGAGATTGGAGACGTAACGTTATCCGATTCCGTATTTGGGGTTGAATTAAACGAAAGTTTGATCCATTCGGCGGTGAGAAACTATCTGGCGAACGCCAGACAGGGAACATCGAAGACGAAAACCCGGGGAGACGTTCGCGGAGGCGGTAAGAAACCGTGGAAGCAAAAAGGTACAGGCCGCGCACGTGTTCATTCGATCAGGTCGCCATTGTGGCGCGGAGGCGGTCGCGTACACGGCCCGGTTCCGAAGGATTGGTCATACAATCTGCCAAAGAAAATGCGCAGAGGCGCATTGCGCTCGGCACTTTCCGAAAGACTTCGTGAAGGAAATATCATCGTCATTGACGATTTCAGCCTGAACGAACCGAAAACGAAAGAATTTGTAGGGATAATGCACGCTCTCGAATTGACGGATGGCAAGAAGCAAACGAAAGCGCTGATAGTTGATTCGCTGGACAACAGTAATCTAATTCGGGCTTCGCGCAATATCAAAAATACGAAGATCGTAAACAGCTACGGCGTAAATATCTACGATCTGATCTATCACGAAAAATTGGTACTTTCGAAAACGGCGGTTGAAGAGCTTAATAATTTGCTTGATCCGCAGCGTGAAAAGAAAAGTGCGATGAAGGAGGCGGCTTAAGATGGAAGAAATGAATGTATGGAATGTGCTTAAAACGCCGATCGTAACCGAGAAATCCGTTCTTTTGAAAG
>JBGTEI010000378.1:0-5124 GCA_041747875.1 Pyrinomonadaceae bacterium
CGCGTCAACTCATTTCTTATTAAACGTATTTTATAATGGGGCTTTTGGAACAACAGAATATTTTAGCCAGGCTTTATGTTGACGCAGAGTTTCGGTCGGCGTTTATTGCCGATCCGAATAAATGTGGTGAACTGAATGGCCTGACAAGGCGCGAAATTGAAGATATTAAAGTAATTCTTCCCGATGAGATCGCAGCTTTCGCCGAATCGCTATATTTTAAACGGCTTCGGGAAGTTGAAAAATTGCTCCCCCATTTAAGAAAAGAATTGGGTGATAACTTTGAACCTTTGTTCAGGAGGTTTTCGAAAGGATTTAACCCTAAATCGGTAAAAAAACATCTTGAAGACGCGAATCACTTTTGTAAATATTTGGGAGGCCGTCCTGAGCTTACAATAAATCAAACGGAGATAGCCAGATTCGAACAGGCTAGACTCGATTTTTATGGGTACGGTAAAAACTTTGTTTTGCGGCGGTTTGGCTTTGGTCTGAATCTCGGGGCTGTGAAAAGAAAAAAAATTGGATTGTGGGTTAGATTTGGAGATCGGGAGTTTGTCATTTTACGCGGCCTTTTACGTCTTTAGTCCTTTGTTGTAAAATTTAGGTATGGCGTTAATGAAAGTGATCCATTTTCCGGAAAAGGTTTTGCTCGAAGCTGGAAAACCGGTACTCGAAAATGAATTTAATGATGATCTTAAAAGGCTTGTCGATGATATGTTTGAGACGATGTACAGATCCTATGGAGTCGGTTTAGCGGCGCCACAGGTAAACGTTTCAAAGCGGCTTTTTGTGATGGACTGTTCGGTCGGCGAAGACGAAGCACAGAAGATCGCTTTGATAAATCCGGAGATCATCCACGTTGAAGGCGAACAGTACGGTGATGAAGGCTGTCTTTCATTTCCCGGGATCTACACAAAAGTTAAACGCGAACTCCGCACGGTGGTAAGATATCAGGATATTAACGGTGAATTTCAGGAGCTTGATGGTGAAGATCTGACGGCGCGATGCGCACTTCACGAAACTGATCACTGTGACGGTATAGTCTTTCTGGATCGGATGTCACCGCTTAAAAGGGAGCTTTCGAAGCGTAAGATAAAAAAATTACAAAATACCGGGGAATGGGATTAGAATGTCCAATCGGGGAAGGAAATTGACAAATTAATATGCAAACACAAAGAACATTAGACGAATTTAAAAACGAACCATTTACTGATTTTTCGACTCCGGAAAATAAAAAAGCGATGGAAGATGCGATCGCGAAGGTGATTGGGGAATTGGGTAAGGAATATCCGGCGATCATTGATGGCGAAAAGATCATGCTCGATACTCATTTTCAAAGCATCAATCCGGCAAGTAAAGCAGAGATCATCGGTAGCTTTGCAGATGCGGACCGGGATGCTGAGAACCTTGTAGCAAAGGCGATCGACGCGGCAACCGAGGCGTTTAAAACTTGGCGGAATGTTCCGGCGGTTGAGCGAGCTGAATATTTGTTCAGTGCTGCAGACGTGATTCGACAGCGAAAGCATTATTTTTCGGCATGGATGGTTTTGGAAGTTGGAAAGACCTGGGCTGAAGCCGACGGTGATACTGCCGAAGCTATCGATTTTCTTGAGTATTACGGACGAGAAATGATCCGTTGGTCGGGTGATCAGCCAATCGTTAAATCGCCGTACGCGGAAAGAAATAATTTTGAATATATTCCGCTCGGTGTTGGCGCAATAATTCCGCCGTGGAATTTCCCGCTGGCGATAATGGCCGGGATGACGATGGCTGCGGTTGTGACGGGAAATACGACCGTCTTAAAACCATCGCCCGATGCCCCGACAATTGCCTATAAATTTATGGAAGTTCTCGAAGAGATCGGTTTACCGGATGGCGTCGTGAATTTCCTTGCCGGAAGCGGAGCAAAGGTTGGTGAACTAATGGTGCAGAGTCCGAAAACCAGATTTATCTCATTTACGGGTTCGAAAGCTGTCGGACTTCATATTTATGAAGAAGCCGCAAAAACGCGCGAAGGACAAAACTGGATGAAGCGTGTCGTGGCTGAAATGGGCGGAAAGGACGCAACGGTTGTCGCGGATGACGCGAATCTGGATGAAGCGGCTGAAGGAGTTGTCGCAGCTGCTTTTGGATTCCAGGGACAGAAATGTTCGGCTTGCTCGCGTTTGATCGTTGACGAAAAAGTGCACGATGAATTGATGGAAAAGGTTGTTGCCTTGACTGCGAAGCTAAAGCTCGGTTCACCAAATGAGGCGGATACAAGTTTGACGGCAGTAATAAATCAGAAGTCATTTGATAAAGCGACCGGATATATCCAGCAGGGTATCGCTGAAGGCGGCGAAGTTGTGATCGGCGGAAAAGCTTCGGACGAAGAAGGATTCTATATTGAGCCGACGATCATCGATAATGTAAAAGAGAAAACGACGATCGAACAGGAAGAGATCTTTGCGCCGGTTTTGGCGGTTATCAAGGCGGATAATTATGAGCATGCTCTTGAGATCGCAAATGATACGCAATATGGTTTGACCGGGGCGGTTTATTCGGCGAGCGAAGAACGGCTTCGACAAGCCCGTCGCGATTTCCACGTTGGGAATTTGTATCTCAATAGAAAATGTACCGGAGCGCTTGTCGGTGTTCATCCATTTGGCGGTTTCAATATGAGCGGAACCGATTCGAAAGCAGGCGGGCGCGAATACTTGCTTCAATTTATGCAAGGGAAGTCGATCGCGGAAAAACAATAATTATGAAAAAACCTACAAATTTAATACTTGTTATGGCGTTGCTGGTGCTTTCAGTTATATCCGTGGCTGCACAAGCACGAAAGCCGACGGTTAAAAAGCCGGTGCAGAGCGCGATCTTTGCGATAGTCAATGACGGCAGGCAGATCGAACCGATTGCTTTTGTTGAAAATGGAAAAATAATGGAGATCGCGGCGAATGACGGTGCTTCTGATGGCGGAAAGAATTTTAATAAAAACCATTACAAACTAAAGTCGAAATACAATGTGATCTTTGGCGGAAAAAATGTCGGAACTGCAACCGTTACAAAAGACCTTGCCGCAACCGAGTGCGCTTCAAATCAGGCGGAAGTCTCGATCCTGCCCCGCAATTTGAAGTTTAAGGGCTCACTGATGGCGCTCGCAACGAGCGCGACGTCGAAGAAGAACGTTAAAGGGATTCGTAAAAGGCCAACTATTGCTGAACGGCGCGAGATTGAAACGAACGTAATGATGTTGATGGCTGCCAGGAAGGTGCCGGTTAAAAACATTGGTGAATTGCGATATCACAATCTAACCAAGCTCGATGTAAATGATGACGGCATCGATGAGTTTGTCGGTTCATATTGGTACAATACCGCTGCGGACAAAAGATCCTTGCTTTTCTTTATCGCCCAAAAAGATTCATCAG
This sequence comes from Pyrinomonadaceae bacterium, assembly GCA_041747875.1. Lineage (GTDB taxonomy): Bacteria > Acidobacteriota > Blastocatellia > Pyrinomonadales > Pyrinomonadaceae > Aridibacter. The sequence goes on from JBGTEI010000378.1 coordinate 3,405, forward strand.
GAACGCTGTCCTTCCCATTTTCCGACTTTGATGAGTTTGATAAAAGCAACGTTATGAGCGGCGAGATCGAAACTCTCGACTCGGGCGTTTATCACGAATTGCTGCTCGACGTTTTCGACGTGGACGGCGACGGAACGGCGGAAATATTTACGCTTGTTCAGGGTTTTGAAGGAAGTAACTTCAACGTTTATAAGCGCACCGATGCGACCTGGACGAAAATACTAGAGACTTCAAATTATCATTGTGGATATTAATTTGAATTCGTAAACGCTTAACAGAGGTCGGTATCGAAAATTTTCCTCGATATTGATCTTTTTTTGTTGTCAAAAATCCGATCCTTAACTTGTAGCCAATCGGTATTACGTTAGAATATTTTTAATGGATATTGTTTTTATGGGAACACCGCAAGCTGCGGTCCCGACGCTTAAAAGAATCATTGATGACGGACTCAACGTAGTTGCCGTTTGGACTCAGCCGGATCGACCATCGGGTCGCGGTAATAAGCTGTCGGCTTCACCCGTAAAGGAATTTGCCATTGAAAGAGGGCTTACTGTCTATCAGCCCGAGAAGATCAGAACAAAAGAAAGTATTGAACTTTTTAGGTCTCATAGTGCCGATGTTGCGGTTGTTGTAGCATACGGGCGGATACTTTCAAAAAGTTATTTGGCAGCGTTTCCAAAGGGTTGCATAAATGTGCATTTTTCGCTTCTGCCAAAATATCGCGGTGCCGCACCTGTTAATTGGGCGATCGTAAACGGTGAATCAACGACCGGTATTACGACGATGAATATGGACGCCGGGCTAGATACGGGTGATATATTGCTGCAGCGCGAGACTTCGATCGGCGAAAATGAAAATTCGATCGGGTTAATGGAAAGACTTTCTTTGATCGGCGCCGATCTTTTGAGCGAGACACTTGGCGGGCTAAACAATATCGAACCAACGTCGCAGGACCACGATAAAGCAACACTCGCGCCGATAATGAACAAGGAAGACGGTTTGATCGATTGGGAACTTCCTGCAAAGCAAATTTCGGACAGGATACGCGGATTCCAACCGTTTCCACGAAGTTTTACAAATTATCATGCTCAAAAAGTAACGATATGGAAAGCACATTTGGCGATAGAACCCGTGTTGAATCCGGAGAATTATGAACCAGGCGAAATAATAACAGCAAGCGGTGATGATCTACTCGTTCGATGCGGTAATAATTCGGTGCTGATGATCGACGAGTTGCAGGTCGAAGGCAAAAGAAGGATGAATACGCGGGATGTATTGAACGGGGTTAAATTAAAGATCGCAGAAAAGTTTGGCAAATAGCACGGTGAAGTATCAAATAATTACATTTTACGAGTTTACTCAGCTTTCGAATTTAGAAGATCTAAAAACTCGTCTAAAGGCACTAATGTCGGCGTATTCAATTTACGGCACATTTATCATTGCTAATGAAGGGTTTAACTCAACGGTATGCGGAACTGCGAAAAACATTGAGACGTTTGTCCCGGAAATCGAATCGATATTTAAGTCGAAACTGATGCTTAAATCATCTTTCCACGAAGAAAATACTTTTAAGCGCCAAAAGGTAAAGATCAAAAAGGAGATCGTGACGCTCCGTAAGACAGTAGATATTTCAAAAGGAATCGGCACTCACGTTAGCAGCCATTTGTGGAACGAGATATTGAGCGATCCCGAAACGATAATTCTCGATACACGGAATGAT
>JBGTEI010000379.1:0-8414 GCA_041747875.1 Pyrinomonadaceae bacterium
TTAGTCAAACTGTCTTTTAATATCTCAGCGAACTTCCAAACATCCATAAACGAATTATAAAGCGGTACAGGAGCAACACGAATCACATCGGGTTCGCGCCAATCCGCGATAACACCGTGCTCGCTTATCTCGATGTAAAGCACCTTATCCGCATCTTTTACACGTATCGAAAGCTGACAACCGCGCTCATCCGGGTTTGACGGAGTGATGATCGAAATGCGTTCATCATCGATTTCGCCTAGTAAGAATTCCATGTATCCCGTCAACCGTTTGGACTTTTGGACCAAATTTTCCATTCCCGCTTCTTCAAATATCTCTAAAGAAGCACGAAGCGAAGCCATTTGAAAGATCGGCGGATTTGAAAGCTGCCAGCCTTCTGCGCCTTTTATCGGGAGAAAATCATCGCCCATAAGAAAACGGGTTTCTTTATCGTGGCCCCACCAGCCGGCAAAGCGGGGAAGTTCTGAATTTTCAGCGTGACGTTCGTGGACGAATATCCCCGCAATCCCGCCCGGACCTGAGTTGAGATATTTGTAGGAACACCAGGCGGCAAAATCGACGTTCCAATCATGAAGTCTTAGATCGAGATTTCCCGCCGCGTGCGCCAGATCAAAACCAACAACCGCTCCGGCTTTATGTCCCGCTTCGGTAATGGTTTTCATATCAAATGCCTGTCCCGTGTAATAATTTACGCCGCCGAGGAGGATCAAGGCGATCGAATCACTATTGTCTTCGATCGTTTTTAGGATGTCTTCGGTTCTAAGTGTCGATTCGCCTTCGCGGGGGGATAATTCGATCAACGGCTTTCGTCCTTCGGACTCATTGCAGGCTGGCAGCCTGCGCTCCCAGAAATCGATCTGCGATTTTACGGCGTATTTATCTGATGGAAATGCATCGGCTTCGATGACGATCTTGTATCTTTCTGCGGTTGGACGATAAAACGAGACCATTAGAAGATGCAGATTTACCGTAAGGGAATTCATCACAACCGTTTCGATCGGTTTTGCGCCGACGATCTTTGCCATCGAATTTGTCAGAGATTCGTGATACTTCATCCAAGGCGTTTTTGCGTGAAAATGTCCCTCGACGCCGAGCGTTTCCCAGTCTTTTAATTCCTGTTCGATGTATTTGCGGGTCGACCGGGGCTGAAGTCCCAGTGAATTACCGGTGAAATAAAGCACGTCATCGCCGTTTTTTTGTTTCGGAATATGAAACTTTTCGCGGAAACGTCTGAGCGGATCGGATTCATCCATTTTTCTGGCGAAGGATTCGTTTAATTGGTAGTTGATCTCGACTGACATAGTTGGAAACATCTTATTACAAAATGGATAAAGTTGCAGTCGGCAAAAAATGAAGCAGCGAATGCGTTTTTTACATTCGCTGCTTATTCAATGGCTTGATGAGGATAAGAACTATCCGAAAAGCTGCTATTTGCCCGAAAACCAATTTTTTCCCCTAACCAATTCGGACGAAACAGCTTTAAGATCTTTACTTGTCGAATTCCGCAATCGGTCCCGTCATTTCGACGCAGTTTGATAAGGATTACCGACCTTCGGGACATTTGCTTCCATCATTTTTCCTTCCGGACTTTTCCACGGGATTCCGTAGAAAAAACCAATATTTGGCATCGGAGCCAAGCGATGATCAAATTCGCTGCCGCCGGCCGGAATCTCCATACCGATCATGAAGGCGTTATAAAAAAGATTTGCATTCCCGATTTGCTGTTCAGGATGAGCGATAGGCTTTCCGTCGCTTCCGACATTCCAGCGAAGTGTGCGGAATTTTTTGCCGTTTGACAGAATATCGCATTCCCAGTTGCCGGGATGAGCTTCAAGCCTTACGTTTTGTTCATCACTTTGACCGAACTGGATCGGGAGCGTCATCTGGAGCTGCACAAACGCAACATCTTCCCGATATGGCGGTCCCGTTTTATATTTGGGCGCGATCCGGTCAAGATATATTGCGTTAATCATTCCCTTCCGCGAAAAACGAACTTCATCTCCATACGCATTGCCATTGTCAAAATTGATCATTTCGCCGTTTACCGTACAACGGATCCGTGCCCGGGGCGTGGCATCACCGGCCTGTTTTGGTGAATAATTTAAATAGACTTCAAGCCGATTGTAATTTTTCTCTGATGAATTTTTACCGCTAAACTGAAAGTAATCCGCAACGAAAGCGTTACTCAGATGCATAAATGCAACGGGGGCTTCGGCATGCCGCGAAATATAATAGTGAGCAACGTCGGGAAGCGGTTTAGCGGGGATTCCGCGAATTCTGGCCGCCCGATGAACGTCGATCTTATACGTTTTGACGAGCGTTTCCGCATCTGTATCGCCGTTAAAAATATAAACTTTTACGTCGAATTCACCCTCGCCTTTTGTAAATTTAGTCTTATCCGAGCAGCCCATATACTGCATCCAGTTATCAAAATTCAGATCTTTTCCGGCACGTTTTTCGGGTGTGTCCAGATTTGGGTCGCTCGCCTTGCGGTAGGGCTTTGTTTCACATCTGGTTTTTGCCAAGTCTTTCCCTCCACGGCTTACTACTACGTTAAAACCACTTCGATTGGGGAATGTGCCAAACGCCCGCAGATTCGATACCAAATACCATCCAACATCAATTTCGCCGCTAAACTCCGCACTTACTTCTTTTGCGGGCGATGCATCGAAAAACGTAAACGCATCGTCCATTACCAATTCTCTTGAAGAATTGACGTCGCCCCAAGAATTTGTGTTCGAAGTCGGATTATTAACCGGAATGGTTGACTCAGCGCCTGTCGGTTTGTTGACCTCGGGTTTCTTGACCGAAGGAAGTTTGATCTTAAACTGCGCGTTTGCGGATGAAAAAGCCAAAAATAAGATCGATATAATCAAGGTGCATTTTTTCATTGTTAGATTACTCCAAAAGTCTTCAATTGTTTTTCTGAGAAACGATTTATCTGACAGCTTCAAAAAGCTCCGGAAAATATTCGGAAGGAGTCGAGCAAGCCGGACCTTTTTCTAGAAAATTTTCAAAACTTTGTGTCTGTGCGCCGCCCGAGGCATGTGGATTATGAGCGTGCGAAAACCATAAAACCTCTTCGCCATATATACTTACGCCTTCATACCCGTCTGAATTGTGATTCCATGTCCATTCCTTTTTGCCAGGTTTTGCAGGTGTGATCCTTATGTCTTTTAGGCTTTGTTTTTCCTTTTCCCATTTTGAAGGCATCGGCTCTTCCGGCATTTGAACCTGCTTAAATACTTTGCCGTTTATTGAGCAGATCACTATACGTTCTGTTGCCAGCACTTCGATCGAATCGATCGGCTGATAATTTATTTCTAGTTGTGAATGCTCTGGAAAATGAACCGCGTAAAATTCAGCTTGAAATGGATACCAAATTCCTACCCAATAATTCTTTTTTGCACCCATCCAGCCGCCAGCATCATAAGGGATGCTGCGGGTGATCAACATTCCAAGTGCCTCAGAATCAGCAGACCAGCGAAAAATATCAGGTTTTATAAGATCGTAATTATTAAGGGCGATCGAGTATCTTTCGAATCGATCTTTACGGGAAACGACATTTACCAAAGCGCCGTTTGTTTCCGCACTGAATTTTTTATTGGGTGAGATCTTTGCGAATTCTATACCCATTTTCTACTGCGGTTTTCGTTTTGCAGTTGAAGGCTTTGCTCCCGTTGATCTCGTCGGTTTTCGTTTTGGTTTTGTCGTTTTCGAAGAAATGATAACCGTGCCCCCGGTTAGATTCAGCGGTTTTTTTCCGGCCGCCGCGCCGCTTTTCCCGCCGTTTTTCGGAGTCTGTTCTGACTCATCCGGAACTGGTGTTTTGGGCTTTGTTGATTCTTCAGCGTCAGGTTGACGGGCCATATCTACGATATCCATTATCTTGCCGTCCTTTTCACCCGGCTTTTTGGTTCCGGCATCTTCTTTGGGATTGGTTTTTAACCAGGTATTCGCATCGTTTGGCTCAAAAACCGATGCTTCGGGCTTTTTCTCGATAGCTTTGGATGGATTCTTTTCGGTTTCACCAATATAGTTTGAGTTTGACGTGGGTGTGGTTTTGGCTGATTTCGATTTTGTTTTAGGTTTTGCTTTTGTTTTGCTTTGGGCAAATAAAATCGAGGTACCCGCTACAACCACGGCAAAAGCTGCACAGATCATCATCAATCGTCTCATCAGAATTCTCCTTTTCACTATTGAAGTTACTCTTGCGAAAGTATGACGATAAGCTTATCTTTGAGTTGCTAAATTTGACCTTTGGAAAACGTTTGTTTTTTGTTTGGTTCGATCATGTCGGATAATTTCAGACAAGTTTACGAATTCACTGATTTTCGGCTCGATGCTGAGCAACCTAGTTTGTGGCATAAGGGCGAGCTTGTTTCTGTTCCGCCTAAGGCGCTTCAAATTCTGGTTCTACTCGTTGAAAAGCGAGGTGAGATCGTTTCGCGAAAAGAATTGCTGGAAAATGTCTGGCACGAAACTTTTGTCGAAGAAGCTAATATAAACTACACGATCTCACTCCTGCGTAAGTCTTTGGGCGGCGCGAAGTTTATACAAACGGTACCTAAAAGCGGCTATCGATTTACCGCGGAAGTTGAGAAAATTAAAGAGATCACGACATCTGAACTTACTGACTCCAAGGCGGAAATAGCTGAACTTGAAGACGTAAATAATGAAAGTGACTTACCACCGACTATTGGGAGAAAACGTTGGTGGACAATTGCTTCGGTGGTGACCGTCACGCTCGTTTTAGCGCTTGGATCCGGATATTTCATTTGGCAAAACAATTACGGCAGAATCGCTTCCACTTCAAAAAGAAAGATCAAAACTCTCGCAGTACTTCCTTTCAGTAATTTAGATAAAACAGTAACGGATAATTCGATCTCGTTTGGGTTAAGTGATTCGTTGATCTCCAGACTTGGAAGTTTGGGGCGAATCACTATCAGACCATTCGGAGCGGTTGAAAAATTCTCTAACGGAAAGAGTGATCCGATAGCGTTTGGAAAAGAATTGAATTGCGATGCGGTTTTGGTCGGCGCATTCGAAACCGTTGAAAACCGCTTACGATTAACCGCCAGACTTTTAGATGTACGGGACGGAACTCAAATTTGGAGGGCGGATTTTGATGAAACGGAAACCAATCTCTTTCTACTACAAAATAAACTTGCAAAACTCCTTGCAGCATCATTGATAGACGAATTGTCACAACCTGAGCAAGATCTTTTAGAGAAGCGATATACGGGAAATCTGGAAGCATATAAAGCATATCTTCGCGGGCGCACTATTTTTGAGCGTCGAATTGAGAATGGATATCAGCAGGTTCTTGACGAGTATCAATTTGCTATATCACGTGATCCGGCATTTGCCCTTCCTTATGCAGGACTGGCAGATCTCTTTTCGAGACGAGGAAACGGACTTGGAGGTGCTGAAGCCGCTAAAGCGTATAAGGAAGCGAGATTCTATGCACAAAAGGCACTCGAGCTCGATGCCGATCTTGCGGAAGCACATACATCTCTTGGACGCATCAAACGAACCGCCGATTGGGATTGGGATGGAGCAGAATCGGAATTCAAAAAAGCTATTGAACTCGACCCAAACAGCGCAATCGCGCTAGCCTGGTATGCACAAATGCTGTCTTTTCGGGGAAAGCATGACGATGCGCTTAAGATGATAAATAGAGCAATTGAAATTGACCCGATCTCTCCGGCGGTTAACGGTGTTTTGTTTCCCGTGCTCGAAGGGAGAGGAGAATTTGATGAGGGACTTCGCCGAGCGAAAGCCGCATATCTTTTTAACAAAGAAAATCCGAATGCGAGGCGCTCTTACGCGACATTTCTTTATCACAAAGGGCGATTTGACGAAGTGATTAGCATCGTTGAAGAATCGACTGCAAAAAAGAAGATCGCCGATCATGCCGGAATTTCTCTTCTAGCGTCTTCGTATCACAAAACCGGCCAGGCGCTAAAAGCCGCGGAGGCATTAGAAAGGTTGAAAGAGGCTTCGTTAAGAAATACGAAGTACTTATATTCACTTTCGATCAATTTCGCTGAACTCGGGCAATTTGATAAAGCTATCGAAGCGCTCGAAAAATGCTATGAATTGCGTGAGGAGCGTATCGTCTGGATGAACAATGAGCCGCGATTTGGAAGTTTAAGATCGGATCCGCGATTCCAGGATCTGGTGGTCAGGCTAAGATTGACCTCTTGATCAGATAAAAATGTCGCTACTTAGTCCGAGCCAATTAAGCGCCGCCCCATGAAATAGGTTTGCCTTCGTTTTCTCATCGTAGGGCATTGACTCGATCAATTTCCCCGGTTCTAATTCACCGAGCGGAAACGGATAATCCGTTCCAAGCGCGACGCGTTCTGCGCCGACTAAATTAATCAGAAAATCAAGCATTTGAGGTGAGTGAACGAGCGAGTCAAAATACATTCTATCGAGATATTCGCGCGGATTCACATCATTATTGACCGCACATAGATCGGGTCTTACAGCAAAACCGTGTTCGATCCTGCCGATCGTAGAAGGAAAAGAACCTCCGCCGTGTGCAAAGGCAATTCTCAAATTCGGAAGCTTTTCGAGAACGCCCGAAAAGATCAGTGAACAGATCGCGCGCGAAGTTTCCGCCGGCATCCCAACAAGCCACGGCAGCCAGTATTTCTGCATTTCCGCTTGCCCCATCATTTCCCAGGGATGAACAAATACCGCCATTCCTAAGTTTTCACACGCCGCGAAAAAGTCAAAAAATTCCGGTTCGCTGAGATTTTTTTGATTGATGTTTGTTCCGAGCTGAACACCCGCCATTCCTAGATCTTTAGCGCGTTCCAATTCTTTTATCGCCAAATTCGAATCCTGCATCGGAACCGTTCCCAAACCGATAAATTTCTTTGGATATATCGAAACGATCTCCGCTATTCCATCGTTCAGCACCCGTGAAACTTCTAAGCAATCTGCCGGTTTTGCCCAGTATGCAAACATTACAGGAACACTGGAAAGCACCTGAACATCAACATTTTGTTCATCACAATCCGCGATCCGTCGTTCCGCCGACCAACAATTATCCTCGATCTCGCGAAAGAAATGTCCGTCGTCTTTTAACATTCGTGCGCAACCCGCTTTGTGATGATCGAGCTGAATAAAACCACCGTAGCCGAATTTTTCTTTCCAGTTCGGAATGTGCTCCGGAAGGATATGTGTATGGATGTCAATTTTTAGCATCGGATTATTTTAGCAGAAACGATTATTTACTGACATTTTCCTTTTCCATTTCGCGACAGAAATATCACTCACAACGGTTTTTCCGCCATTCAAACCAAATTTTCCATTGTTTAGGTTTTTTTCATTCACAACATATTCATTCTTATTTAGATTGGTGAAGAAATTATAAATCTAAAGGAGAAAATTATATGTCTGATAAATACAAAGAATTGGAAAAAAAGATATTTCGGCTTCAAGCGTTTTGTATGGTAATTCTTATTGCCGGAGGCGGTATCTTACTGATGGGGTTTACAACTCAAAAGAAACAAAAATTCAGCGAGATCGACGTCGAACGGATAAATATTGTTGAAAAAGACGGGAAACTCAAGATGGTCATTTCTAATAAAGAACGTCAGCATCCGGGAACCATGGACGGGAAATATTACAAGGAACGTGAAGGACAAAGAGCCGCCGGAATGATCTTTTTTAGTGAGAAGGGCGATGAGATCGGCGGATTGATCTTTGACGGCGATACCGGCAAAGGACAATATGGTTCGCTTACATTCGACAAGTTTCGCGGTGACCAAACCATTCAATTTTTGCACGGGGAAGATGCTGAGGGGAATTATTTTTCCGGCCTCAAAATGAATGACCAAAATATGCCTTTGACGGATCTTATGACCAAGATGGAAGAGATCAAGAAAATGCCGACAAAAGAGGCACAGGAGGCCGCGGTAAAAGAAATGCGGGATAAAGGACAAATGATGGCTAGCCGGCTAATGATCGGTAAAAATTATGACAGATCGGCGTTTATTAAATTAAAAGACGCAAAAGGTAAATCACGGATCGAAATATCCGTTGAGGCTAATGGAACGCCAAAGCTAAATTTCTTAGACGAAAACGGCAAAGTGATCTATAGTCTACCCGAAGATGCAAAACTCAAAAACTAATCAAAAAGCGATTGGTAAACCCAAGCCGGCTCAGCGCCAAAAACACTTACCGTTTTTTGGTTTAGGGATCTTGAGCTGGCTTGGATTTTCTTATTTGTTAACGCTTTATATCAGTATACTTCTGAGCGGTTCGCTTCAGAGTTTTCGTTGGAGTGTTGACGCTCCGGTATGGAATTTTGTTTTCAGCTTGGTTGGAGCGGGTATTATCATTCTTGCCAAATGGAAATTGAAGCTTTTGTCGGAAAACTCCAAATCGGTTGCCCG
>JBGTEI010000380.1:0-2734 GCA_041747875.1 Pyrinomonadaceae bacterium
TTTTGCCTTAACGCAGCGATAGAGTCGTTTATCTGATCGGTGCCGCTCTGAGAATGATCCGCCTTTGAAGTACTCAAGATCATGCGCCTCGCAGCACTCGCGGTAGTTTCCGTCAGGAAACGCCGTACACCCATCGGAAACAAATCCGGGCGGATGCTCATGAGCTGCCTTGGGTTCCGCAGGCGCGATCGTTTCGCTTGAAGCGGTTGTTTGGGGAAATACCCCGCTTGCCGAAAAGGCAAGAAGGACTAACAAGCTAACTTTTGTAAATAGGATCTTTTTCACGAAAAAATAATTATCGCTCGCTTTGAAAAAATAGATCGCCACTAGCTTTAACTAGTGGTTTGGGTTAAAAATATTCCGCGGCTTTAGCCAAACTTTTCGCGCCAATAGTTGAGGCCCATTTTTGGCTAAAGTCGGATTATAAAGAACATTTTTCGACTAGTGGCAAGTGAAAATTCACTCAAAACCTTATCCCGCAGAATTCGCACCGCTTTCAATTTCTTTATACCGCTTCGTATACATCGGAAATTTCTCTGTCAGTTCCGCAACTCCGCGTTTTACTTTTGTTTTCACTTCTTCAGATTCAGAATCGTGAATAACTTCCGCGATCATTTTCGCGATCGCGCGCATTTCATCTTCCTTCATCCCGCGCGTCGTCAGCGCCGGGCTTCCGATCCTTACGCCTGAAGCGATAAAAGGTTTATTTGTATCAAAAGGGATAGTATTTTTATTGACCGTAATGTGAACTTCATCGAGCGCCTTCTCGGCTTTCTTACCGGTAATCCCTTTGCCGTCCATAAATACATCGACCAATACGAGGTGATTATCCGTTCCTCCCGAAACGATCCGCAGTCCGTTAGTTTGGAGTTCTTCGGCGAGCACTTTAGCATTGTCGATCACTTGCTGCTGGTATGCCTTGAAATCTCCCTTGAGCGCCTCTCCAAACGCGACCGCCTTTCCTGCAATGACATGAACAAGCGGTCCGCCCTGTATTCCCGGGAAAACGACGCGGTCAAGATCTTTTGCATATTCTTCTTTGCACATCGACAACCCGCCGCGCGGCCCGCGCAGAGTTTTATGCGTAGTCGTTGTAACAAACTCAAAATGCGGAACCGGACTCGGATGAAGACCTGTTGCGACGAGACCTGCGATATGTGCAATATCAGCCATAACAAATGCGCCGATCGACTTTGCAATCTCGCCGATGCGGGCAAAATCGATGATCCGCGAATACGCCGAAGCACCACAAATGATCATTTTTGGTCTTTCGCGTTCGGCGATCGCCTGAAGTTCGTCGTAATCGATCTGCTCGGTTTCGCGCGAAACCCCGTAATCCGCCACTTCATAATTGATCCCGGAAAAATTTAGCGGGTGTCCGTGCGTCAGATGTCCGCCATGCGAGAGATTCATTCCGAGAATCTTGTCGCCGTGTTCGAGTGCGGCAAGATAAACCGCTGTATTTGCCTGCGATCCTGAGTGCGGCTGAACATTTGCATGATCGGCGCCAAAGAGTTCCTTTGCGCGATCGATCGCCAGCTGTTCGACGACATCGGCAAATTCGCATCCGCCGTAATAACGCTTTCCGGGATAACCTTCGGCGTACTTATTTGTAAAAACCGAACCCATCGCCTGCAGCACTGCTTCGCTGACAAAATTCTCCGAAGCGATAAGCTCCAAACCATCCGCCTGCCGGCGAACCTCATTATCGATCGCTTGTCTGACGATCGGATCAACTTCCGAAAGATCTGATTCAAAAAAATTATTCATATGCATAATAATATGGCAGAAACACGACTGTTAAGGAGTGTGTTTCCAATCCTCTTTAAACTAGATAAATATTTGCACCCTTGTTTACACGCGGGTTACTGCCTTCCCCGTCTAAATCCTTACTGTTCCGCCGGTTTCTGCCTCGTTCCAAAGATCGCCGTTCCGACTCTGACCAATGTCGCGCCTTCTTCGACCGCTATTTCAAAATCATGGCTCATTCCCATTGAGAGTTCACCAAAACCGTTTGCAAATGCATTTTCAGCGACAAGTTTATCACGAAGCTCACGCAATTTCCCGAAGTAAGGCCGCACTTTTTCTGCGTCCTGAAAATATGGCGGAATGATCATCAGGCCATTAAGTTTCAAATGCTTAGAGGACTTGAGAAATTCAAGCAATGGCGGAAGGTCTTCCTCGCCAATTCCAAATTTTGTTTCTTCAAACGCCAGATCTACCTGGATCAAAACAGAAAGCACGCCACGGTTTTCATCTGCGCAAATTCGTTCAAGCCTTTCAGCAAGCGCGAGCGAATCGAGTGAGTGGATGACATCAAAATTCTGAACCGCCTTTCGTGCTTTGTTTTTCTGAAGCGGTCCGATCAAATGCCATTCTGCTTTTTCGCGTCCGATCTCCGCGATCTTTGAAATTCCTTCCTGAACTTTGTTTTCGCCAAAAACTTCTATTCCGACATCAATTGCGTCTCGAAGAGTTTCGACAGGATGAGTTTTACTAACAGAGATGAGTTTGACGTCCGAAGGTTCGCGTCCGGCTTTTTTTGCAGCGACGGAAATTCTTTCGCGTATCCCGGAAAGTCGTTTTGCCAAATCAAGATTCATTTCTGCCATGATAAAAGAATCTCGTTTAGAACGCACGTGTACTGAGTCCGTAGCCCAACTGTGAAGGAGGGCTTCCGCAATCGGCAGCGCGCATATATGTCAATTTGGAGCCAGTTAGGAAATGGTTAATG
>JBGTEI010000381.1:0-6224 GCA_041747875.1 Pyrinomonadaceae bacterium
GCCGGTATGTAAACCGAAAGTGTGAATATGATCGCGATAGAAGCGATAATTTTTTGTATCTTTGTTATGTTTTTCATTCTTCTTCCCTAGTTTTCTGGTTGCCCAATAAGATCTTATAATTAGATTGCTTCCCATTCCGTATGGAAAATCCCTTCTTTGTCGATTCTTTGATATGTGTGCGCACCGAAAAAATCCCTTTGTGCCTGGAGCATGTTTGCCGGCAAACGTTCAGTTGCTAACGATTTTAAGTAATTAAGAGTCGATGAAAAAGTAAGTGCCGGAACATCGCATGAAAAACAATAAATAACGGCAGCCTTAAGCGAACCTTGTTGCAGTTTGATCGTCTTTGTAAAATCCGGAGAAAAGATCAGATTTTCAAGCTCCGGCTTTTCCGCATATGCTTTCCGTATGTCCTCCAAAAGCGATGCGCGAATAATGCATCCGCCGCGCCATATCTTGGCGATCTCGACAAGATCAAGCTCGTATTCCTTTTCGGCAGATGCCGCTTTCAGAAGCGCCATCCCCTGGGCGTAAGTAATTACGAACGCGAGGTGAAGCCCCTGTCTGACGAGGTCGATCGCCATTTCCCGGGTTTCGCCCTCGATCTGAAAGGGAAAAATTATATTCAGCGCCTTACTTGTTTCAACACGTTCGGACTTAAGAGCAGAAATCTGGCGCATCGTCACAGCCGAATCAATTGTTGGAACTGGAATTCCCATATCCATAGCAACCTGCGAGGTCCATTTTCCGGTTCCCTTTTGTCCGGCTGTATCGAGGATCAAATCGAGGATCGGAAAGCCCGTAACGGGATCGGTCTTTCTCAATATCTTTTCGGTGATCTCGATAAGAAACGAATTTAGCTCGGCATCGTTCCATTCGCCAAAACGATCCGCCATTTCCGTGTTGTCCATTCCAAAGCCGCGTTTTAGGAGATCGTAGGTTTCAGAAATCAGCTGCATCAAACCGTATTCGATTCCGTTGTGTACCATTTTTACGAAATGCCCTGCAGAACCTTTCCCAACATGCGCCGCACATGGTTCGCCATTCACTTTTGCCGAAACAGCTTCGAGTATCGGTTTAACAAGTTCATACGCCTCTTCCTTTCCTCCGATCATGATCGAAGGACCGCGACGCGCGCCTTCAGCACCGCCTGAGACTCCGACGCCGAGAAACTCAAAACCCTTTTCGTTTAGTTCCTTTTCGCGTCTTTCGGTATCCGGGAAATGCGAATTTCCGCCATCGATGATCAGGTCGCCTTGATCAAGGTGGGGTATCAGATCATTGATAACTGCATCGACGATCTTTCCCGCAGGAACGAGAAGCATGATCTTTCGCGGTGTTTCGAGCGATTCTATGAATTCTGTCAGGGTGTTTACGCCATGTGTGTCAAATTCTTTTCCCTCTACATTAAGTGCCGCGACCTTTTCGGCATCGAGATCGTACCCGACGCACCTAAACCCGTTTTCGGCAACATTTAGAAGGAAATTCCTCCCCATCACACCGAGTCCGATCATTCCGAATTTTGCTTTTTCCATGACCTAAATAGTAAATGGGATTCCGGATTTTGTCATCCTCGCGTATCTTCAGCAAAAAGAAAAAACCGCAATTCCATTTAATGAAGTGCGGTATTCTTGCTTAAGTCCGTTTCTTCTAAACCTAATGCCTTAATGGCACAGAATTTCAGTTATTCGGCTTTGGAGTCTTTTCCTTGCTGCCCTCTTTAGTATTTTTTTGGAGTCACCTAGCTCACCGGATGCGTTTCTTATAGTTTTATTTAGGAACAATTTGTCATAATTCCGCTTTAGGGTGCGATCGTGGCCCGCCGGACACTTGGCCGCGGTTTTGCTCTCCCGTCTTTCAGTCGGACTCACCCCGTTTTCATAACAGAAATTATCGTCGTCAAGACTATAATTTTCCGGACACTGCAGTTTCGTTGTATGAGACGTGACTGCTTTCTGATCGATCCCGCAGCTGTCGCGAAGCCCGTCAAAATCTACTTTTATCGTATACCTCGAAGAGGAGCACTTGTAAGCGATCAATCGCCTGTTTCCATCCTTATGAAGAAAGAAGTCCGGACCCGTGGCGGCTTGGTATGTCCAGTTTTTCTTGTTGCGTAATATAAAGTCCAAACTTCCCCAATCGGCATCCGGCGATCCCTTATGGATCCAAACTGCATCCTTTGGAACTCGCCAACAGATATACTCTTCATCTTCAGCGGCAACCGATGCGACCGATTGCAGGATAAGGATGGTTAAAATTCCCGCCGCCAAAAACATTTTACTTGCACTTAAGTTGATCTTCATTTTATTCCAGCTCCTCCTAATTTTGTCATTGCCATTGTTTAGACAATTGCATTGTTCAAAATTAGTGGTAAAAGAAAGAAAACGTTTCACACTACCGATCTAGGGTTTGGCAAAAATTTTCGTCAGTCTAGGTAATTGGCATAAACGCAGTATACTTATGTTTCCCAAACATCAGCCAGATTAAGGTCTTCGCGCCAGTTTGCACCTCCGTCTTCAAAATCCCACGAGGCGGACAAAACCTGCTGAACAAATGCCCATTGTTTGACTTCTATGGGCCGCATCTCAAATGCATCCGAAAATTGATCAACCGCCTCAAAGAGTGCTCGCCGGTCATTCACCCATTTCATATGAACCCTTAAAAATAATCCGATCTCGTAACCCGGGTTGGCGTTAATTCCAAATGGGTCAATGGCTTTATACTCCGCTTGGCCCGAGGATAAAATATTTTCATGATGCAGATCGCCGTGAAGCAGGATCACCTTTTCTTTATTGGAATTTAATTTTTCGAAATAATTGCGGGCTTTGTTTAACTGTTTTGCAGGAAAATTTGCTTTTGGGGCCCTTTCTAGTCCGTTTAACCAGGAATCCACGTCTGTAAAATCTTCATGCGCCAAAGAGTTTTCATAGAGCGACTTCATCACATCGATCATTATTTCAACTGCTTTTTCTTTGTTTTCCGCAAATAACTCCTTCAAATGCTTGCCGGGTGTTAATCTTTCCAGAAGTATTGCTTCGTGCGCTTTATCAATTTCTAATACTCTGACCGCACCCTTTCCGTGAAAACTTCTTAAAGTTTTCACTTCGTTAAAAATTTCCACATTTTGCAACGGCAGTGCTATTTTCAGAACCGCAGGAGTACCATCTTTTTGAAAACATGAGGCAACATAATTATATGAGAGATTTGGAAAGTGCCTTTCCATTTTTATTTCCCACTTCTCTTCGAGTTTTTCGATCGTCTTCGATAAATTATTCAACCACTCGATACCGTCATCCTCGCACAATTCAATTACTTTTTGAGTGAATTTATTCGGTAATCTATCGATAAAATTTCTAATCATGGTTCTTGACGAGTTTAGCTTGTCTGTTAGATTCTAAACAAATGAAAACTCTTCTCGAGGCGATCCGCCCAACGACCTTTATCCGATCCGAAAAACTTTCATCATATCTCGGCGTCGACATAACAATAGCTAGCGAAACCTTCCAACACACCGGAAGTTTCAAATTCCGCGCGGCATATAATGTCGCGCTTAATGTCGGGCAGCAGCATCTTGTTGCATCATCTTCCGGGAATTTCGGACAAGCGCTCGCGTATGCATGCAAACTCTTGGGAAAACAATGCCATGTCGTAATGCCGAATACTTCCGCAAAAGTAAAGGTTGAAGCCGTTAGAACATACGGCGCGACGGCTGTTCTGATAGATGTTGCGCGGATCGGACGAAACGAGAGAGTTGATCAATTAATGGAAGAATTTCCCGATGCTTATCGGGCGAGTCCGTATGATGATCCGCTTGTCATCGATGGAAACGCCAGCTTGGGGAAAGAGATCGCCGATTTCGGCGAAGAATTTGATTTTGTGATCGTTCCGATCGGCGGAGGAGGATTGATCTCAGGAATCTCAGAAGGACTAAAAAATCGAAACTGCGATACGGTCTTGCTCGGTTCGGAACCTTTGCTTGCAAACGACGCCGCACGGTCATTAAAAGCCGGCGAGATCATAAAAAATGAATCCGAACCTCAAACGATCGCCGATGGCGCGCGCACGTTGTCTCTTGGCATTCATAATTGGAAGATCATAAAACATCGAATTTCGGAGATAATAGAAGTTACGGACGAAGATATAAAAGAAGCTCTCCGGATGTTTTTTAGTTTGGTAAATTTGAAGGTGGAACCGACAGCGGCGGTAAGCTTAGGCGCGATTCTGTTGGACAAAGAAAGATTTAAAGGCAGAAAAGTGTGTTGTGTTGTTAGCGGAGGTAATGTCGATAAGTCAATTTATCAAGAAATTTTGGGTGAACGACTCACCTGATCCGCCTATCCATATCGATCCGATTGGATTTCGGTTTATACGGCTGCGACCTATTTAAAAATATCCAGCCCCGGCATCCCTACCTCTTTTGCAGCGGGAACGCTCACACTACATGATTCGTCATAAAAATATTCGATCAGTCCTTCATTTGATCCAAAATGCCGACTGTCTTTTATTTTGAAATTGATCTCGGCGAGTCTGTCTTCATCGTCAAACATTATAAAACTGTCGTCGTATCCTTTTTCATTGATTCCAAACTTTTTACAGGATGAGCCGCTGCAACAAGCAACTTTCGTTTCCATATGGCTGCCGTTTCTGAAATGCCCGGGTTTGTAGATAAACGCGAACTCCAGATACAAAAAAGCATTTGTATTGACACCTCGTTTTTTTAGTTTCTCAGTCGTTTCCATATATGGTTCGATCGGGAGTTTATATTCAGACAACATCATGGTCGGTCCGACCATTCCCATTATTCCGGAGGAGATAAGGTTTGACTTTTCATACTGTTTTTCGGTTTCGTTATAGCTTGTAAAATAGCCCTCACTATCAATGTAGGCTTTTTGAGGTTTTTTCGTTTTTTGATCGGTCCAGTTGAGCTGCATAGAGATCTCTTCTGCATCAAAACAATTTGTAGTGTGAGCTTGTTTTCCTTTATCAAAGGATTTTGTCACAACATCGGCAGAATAAAAGGACCATTTCGCGGAGGTGTTTTTGTCTTCGCCGTATTTTCCTGTGGAGTTTGGCTTGTTTTTCCGCCCATTGCATCCTTCAGTTTTCCAGGATCTGTGCCTCGCCGATCGTGCTCAACGTCAGGCAGCAGAATATCAAAAATAAAAACGATTTTGAGTGCAATAACAATTGGTTAGTTCTCATGCTTTGGCTCGTTCTAAAATCAATAGTTTGGAATGCCGTTTCGTTGCAAGTTACGTATTATTGTTGGATGCTTTAGCAAAAAAGCAACTCACGCCCGCCGTTTTTGTCCAATTTTTGAATTATAGTACTTAGTGAAACGGGTTCCGCCTGGTCCAAACGAAAGTAAATATACGGTTCGTTTGCTCATCGTTTTTTCTGATAAACTCCGTCAAACGTCACATTGACTCCGCCGCACATCCGGTTGTCGGACACCACCAATAGATCGTTTACCAATGTCATTTTAACGCGGCAATCATATTTATCAGGGCCGCCGAGATTCAGCCGATTCCCGTTTGGTGAACCAACATCATCCACTTCTCCTATATGAATATTGTCGCCGACACCTTTCCAAAACGCATTTCCGGTTATCTTAAAGCCTACTAACTTGGGGTCTTTTGCAATCAAGAGCGAATTGTCGTTTGATTCCCAATTTCCAAGCCATTTTGATATCGCGGGTTCCGGATCCGGCAAGGTAATGTTCAACTCGTGTTTTCTGATCCAACCAACTGTTTCGCTTCCCTTTTTTGGCTGATACCATGCACAATAAAATCCCCATTTGGTCTCGGCTACTATCATCTGATCATTCGAAACTACATAACTTTTTAAGCGGCAGCCCTCACCCTCGGGACAAGTATCTGAATCATTATAAAAATAGGAGCGGGCGATCTTTTCGCCTTTTGGCATTTTTACGGTCCCGAACGTGAATGCGTCTTGATATGAAGTAAATAATCCGTTTCGGCACATAAATCGGTCGTCTTCCTGATCCGAGATCGACGATATTATTTTCTCAATGCGGGTTTTTCGCCTTCCGGTTGCAAACTTTTCAAACGGAACGACGATCTCGTATCGCCCCGCCGCGTACGGTCCTACGACGTACTGATCAAAGGCAACTTTCAAACCCTCTTTTGTAATATTCCAGTTTTCGAAGTTTTCTAATTTTGGACCGGCGCCGCCCTCGATCCAATCATTTGAAGCATTTTCAC
>JBGTEI010000382.1:0-15303 GCA_041747875.1 Pyrinomonadaceae bacterium
ATGAGTATTTCATTGGGAAAAACTAAAGTTCCGAGTCCCGAATTCAAAATGACAAATTGGTATGCTCCAAAAGTTGGACTGGTTAAGCAGGAAACTAAAGGCGGATTTGGAAACACGAAACTCGAATATGTCGGTGAGAAATAGGGCGTAGAGTCGGGAAGCCAACCGCAAAGCTAGTTGGCTTTTTCAAATTTATATTTAATGATTAAATCCAGATTCTTTTCGTTAACTTTGTGATCAAACCCGATCGCCCGCATCCGCAGTTTTCCGGCATTCTGAACAGGTGCAATAAAGGAAAGTCTGTCGAGACCGATTATCTCGAGCGGATTTACTTTTTCATCGATAGAGTTTTGAACAAACCTTGCCAAAAGCTCGCTTCCAATCCCATTTGCGCCGCTCAGGTTAACTTTTAAAACGTTTGCATTTCCAACGATCGCGTTCTTGTTTCGATCAAAACTAAGATCAATATTTGTTTCAGCCCATCCCGCAAAATCCAAACAGCCGATCAACGGAGCCTGATAACTGCCTTCAAACGCTATCGGAGCATATATTTTCCCCTGGCGAAATCGGACCGCGGTTTTCACCCCGTCCATCTGCTCTTTAAGCCGGATCGATTCGTTGCATCCTCCACCCGAATTCTGCGAGATCGCAACGCTTGGTGCATCGAGGTTTGTAAAAACCGCCTTTAGCAATACCTCAAAGAATTGCTCATCAAGTGTGATCTTTACCTGAGTGTCCTGCGCAAATAGAGAGATCGAAAAGGAGCACAGCAAAATGGCGGTACAAAGTATTTTTTTTATCATATTTATTGAGATTGTATTAGATTTCAATCGATTTTTCTTCCTCAATAGAGATGCTGGGGCATTTTAGCAAGTTGGAATAAAACTAGCAGATAAATCGGTGAAAAACATTTAAAACCCCGCAATTGCGTGCAGGGTTTTATTTTGTCGATAGTTGATATTCAGATGTCAGCGGATTCAGTTGTGGAGGTTCTTAAAACGAATCCGATCGTTGTAAAGGCCGTCTCAACTAATTGTAATACTACAAACCACTTCGGACAATATCGTGAAGTCGAAGCAAACCAAGACAAGTTCCTTTGCTATCAACGACCGGTAATACCGAAATTTGGCGAGGCCGATCTTCCATTAATCTTAGCGCGTCAAAAGCAAGCATATCGGGTGACGCAGTGGTCGGATCCCGGGTCATCATTTCATCAGCACAGAGCCCGGCAAGTTTCTCAAGGGAGGTAGTTTCAAGCGTCCGCCGGAGATCACCATCCGTTACGATCCCGATCAATTCGCCGTCTTCAGCAACGACATTGACTGCGCCAAGCGCAAATTTTGAGATCGCCTTTACAACATCGAGCCAGCCTGCGTCTGCCGAAATATTCGGACTTTCATGCATCAAGCTTTCGACCCTAATGGTCAAACGCTTTCCTATACGTCCGGCAGGATGATTTTCTGCAAAGTCCTTTTCCGTCAATCCTTTCGATTCCATTAAGGTCATCGCGAGGGCGTCTCCAATCGAGAGTGCGACGGTCGTAGAAGTTGTTGGTGCTAAGTTTAGCGGACAGGCTTCCTTATCCACCGAGGCATCGAGAACAACATCGCTCTTTCTCGCAAGAGTTGAATCAATATTGCCAACGATCGAAATAATTTTGATCTCACGGTTTTTGAGTGTTGGAAGAAGCATCAAGATCTCATCGGTTTCGCCCGAATTACTCAATGCGATCATCACGTCGCCTTTCGCAATTACGCCCAGGCTGCCGTGCAAAGCATCAGATGGATGAACAAAAATTGCGACCGTTCCGGTCGACGTCAATGTCTGAGAAATCTTCTGCGCAATAACCCCCGATTTCCCCACTCCCGTTACAACTATCTTACTTTCGCACGAAGACAGATGTTTGAGCGCCGCTTCTACCGCAGACTTTTCCAGTCTTTCTGCGGCATGTTCGATCGCGACAGATTCGACCCGCAGAATTTCGACAACTTTTTGATAGCTATTTTCCACAACCAAAGTTTGCGAGTTGTAAGGTTTTTTGGCAAGTGAGAATAGGTTTTTTCCCGCGAAATACGCGAAAAGTCGCGAAAAAGAAGAAAGATCACAAAATATAACAAATAGCTTTTTGATTTCGGAAGTGTCACTTTCTTTTGAAGTCTAAAACGCAATTCGTTTCCCAATTCCGTTCTTTTTTCGCGTCTTTTCGCGTATTTCGCGGGCAATCTTCCTTCATTGGATCGCGTTCGCTTTTTGAAGTTCTTTTCGCGTGTCGCTGTGTTTATTTTTGATCGCCCAGCCGAGTGCGGTGATCCCGTTTTTGTCGCGCAAATTCAGGTCGGCTCCGGCCTTTATTAAGACTTTCAATGTGTTGCTCTTGCTATATGCCGACGCAAGCATCAAGGCTGTTTCACCGGAACTTCCGCGCAAATTTAGATCAGCTCCAGCCTCAACCAGCATCTCGGTCGCTTTTTCATGTCCGTTACTCGCCGAAAGCATTAACGGCGTAAATCCTATTTCGCCGCCCGAACTATTTATGTTTACGCCTCTTTCGAGGAGAAATTTCATTGAATCACGCTTGTCGTTTTCTGCCGCAATTCTTAACGCTCTCCCCGCTTCAGGATCATTCGCGGCGATTGTCTCGCCTTCGTCCATAAAGATCGTAATTATTTTCTCGGAGTTGGAATTTACGGCGTGGAGAAATGCTGTAAAGCCACTATTATCATGGGCATTTTTATCAGCATTATTTCCCATTAAAAAACGTACCGCATTGGATTCTTTTCCCATCGCGGCTTTCATCAACGCCGTTTGCCCCTGTGAATCCGGACTTTCTATACTCACGCCGTAATCGATCAGTACTTGTAGTACATCCGTATGGCCATAATAAGCCGCATTGCGAAATCCTCTTTCGATGTCTAGTTCATTGATCCCGCCGTAATATGTGTCACGCAAAAAGTCAGTGACAAGATCTGCATGTCCGCCCGATGCTGCAAGGGTAAAGGCTGTATCCCCATCGTTATTCCGATGATTGAGGTCCGCGCGTTCGCTCAGAAGCTGCCGCACAATATCCGAATTCCCTTTTCGTGCCGCAAACATCAACGCAGTTGTTCCGCTCGAATCCGTCAGATCGATCGAAGCTCTGGCATAAATCAGTTCACGTACAACCTCCGGATAACCATTTTCCGAAGCCAGCATTAGTGCGGTCTTCCGCGAGCTGTCCCTTTGATTTATTGCCTGCCCCTGATCAAGTGCATCTCTGACTTCCCTGTAATTCCCGCTCGATGCAGCGCTCAATAGCGACGTCGCATATCGATCGCCTTGCAATATCTCATATCGAGTTTTCGAATATCCGCGATTATTTCTCGTGTAATAACATCTGCCGTCCTGCAAACTTCCGGTATAGAGTCCGCCCGAATCACTGACGCGGCAAATATAATAGTTTTCTTCGCTGCTTCCGCCAACTATCACCGCACGAGAGACACTGCTCGACGAACTCCATGAGAATTCATCGCCAACCAGAATGTCAAAACGAGTAGCCGAACGCTCACCCGAACCCGGATTGTAATAACAACGGTCGTCCAAAGCTTTTCCCGCAATATAACTTTCTCCCGAAGAAACGCGGCAAACATAGGTTTTCCGCCCATCATCTTCGTTTCCGCCCAAAACCGCGTCACGCGGAATTTCACCGTTTCGAGCTCGAACCCAATCGTAGTTTGATTGAGCATAAGCTACTGAAAAAGAAAGTAGCGAAAAGATTATAACGAGGAAAATGTGCGCTGCGATCGACTTTTTATTTCTCATATTATTCTTGACGAAAAACGTCGAACTCGGATTCGTAAACGTAATCATGACGGACTTCGTATTGCTTATTTTGATCAATTGCGGCTTTGGTTAAAATGCACAATTGTTTGGTTTAAGGTTGCTAGCCATTTATTTAGACGCAAATTATTGGGTTTATTTGCCTTAAAACTATCCGGAGGAAAAAAAGAGGCAGAAATGCTAGTTCCCGTCGAATTGATAATGCCGATCGTTATTTTATGTTTACAAGATACGTTCCCTATTCTTGCGAAACCAAAGGTATGATAAAGTTTCCCGGCCCTCGCGACCGGTAAAGAGAATTCGTTCTGCCTTGTTGCGCGCGGAATATTCGTATTGGTGCATCGCGGATTTTCCCTTAAAACGGCGAAAACCTTTTATGGAAGCTCAGCGAGCATAATGCTGCTGGTCCGATCGCCTCTCAGGCAAAAGAAAAAATCAGTTCCGTTGGTGATGAGTTCGGATCGAAAGTAGATATTTTCTGGGATTTTGTAATCGCCGACAGCCTGGCTGATCTGTTCGGTCGAAAAATTGTAAAATTTTATCAAGAAATTTCCGCCCGAATTTCGGGCAAGAAAATAGATTCCTTCATCTGTCATCGTCCATTGACTGCCGAATTCGTCTACGTCTTCCGAATATTTTTGTTTAAACCCCGCATCGGAAAGATTCTGCATAAATTCTTCCGGCCCGCCAAACATCGGCATACGCCAAATTCCGCCGTCGTGTTTGGATTTTGTGTAATAGAAGGTTTTGCCATCGGGAGTGATTTTTGACAAAAATCCGCCTTTTCGGGCAACTTGAATTGGCTTGCCCGTTCCGTCAGACTCTATTTTATAAATTTCATTCTTCCCCGTTTCATCTAACGTGAAATAAATCCAATCGCCGTCGATACTCCATATTGGAAGATGATATCGTGAGCTGCTTTCGTAAATGATCTTCGGCGTGCCGCCTTTTGAAGAGACTTTAAACAGACCGAGTTTTTCTCCATCGCCTCCCCCAAAAGCAATCTCCAAACCATCCGGTGAGAATTGTGCTTCGCCAACTGCTTTCATTGAATTGGTAATTTGCTGGAGATTACCGCCGTCGGAATCCGCTGTCCAAATGTCAGAGATTCCCCGTCGGTCGGAGCTAAACAGTACCCGTACTCTATCCCGGGAAAACACAAAACCATCATTATGTCCGTTTGACGAAATGAAACTTTGCGGAGCTTTCCCATCGGGGTTACACGCCAAATTGAAAGCGAATTTATATTATCAACAAAGGCGAGAAGATGACCATTTGGAGCCATTGTTACGTTACACATATTTTTTCCGCCAATTGTAATAATTTCCGGGTAGCCGCCATCTGCGGAAACCCGTAAAAGTTTTGGAATACTGCCCTTTCGAAACGAAACAAAATAGATCATTTGTCCATCCGCACTCCAGGTAAGCGAATGTATTACGTCCCCGATAAAAGTGATCTGACGCGATAGTGATAACCAAAAAACTTATCGAAGGAAAATGGAAGACGGTTCCAAATGAATCCGAAAAAGAAAGCAATTAAATCAGGGTTTGTTCTAAGCTAATTGACGAAACAAAAAAGAGCGGACAAGACTGGAAACATCTTGTCCGCTTTTGCATTGGTTAAATGTCAAGCTATTTCACATTTACAAAATCCGTTCCTGTTCTACCAAAAGTTTCCGGATGATACATCTCCTCAGCTTTCGCAGGCGGTACGACGAATTCTCCCGGCGTTGTCGCTCTCGCAACGTACGTGTAATTGTAAACACCGCTCCACAGTAGAGAACTAAACGCTTCCGCCCGTTCATCTCTGAAATTCTGATGTTCAAACCACTGGGAACGCCAGTTGTAATAACCGCGACCGTACGAACGGCTGCCGTATTCAACAACCGAAGTGTTACCGCTTCCATTCGGCGCCGCCGGGATATCCTCCGTCACCGCAAGGTCCGGATTCAGAATTTCGAGACCTGCCGGAAGCGGATCGACGAGAGCAACGTGATAGCGTCGCGCCTGAGCAACCATCGTCAGTTTAATGCGAACTCTCGCACCTGCCTTGATCGTCCATTTTCCATCGGCTTCTTGTTTTACATCATCTGCGTTATCGACCGCTTCATAAGTTCTTAAAACCGTGAAACCGTAATCGGCTGGTTTTAAGTTCAAATTCTTCGGTGCATATTTCATCCCGATCCTGTAATACAGACGCCCCGCACCTTGTTTATTAAGGATCAGATCTGCCGCGCCGCCCTGCTTCATCAAATAATCCATCGGGATCTCGAGTTGATTTGAATCAATCGATCGACCGACAAACTTTTGCTCTCCGGCGTAGGCATTGCCAAGCCAAACCTGATTTACAAAATTCGGCGTAACCTTCTCATAAGCCTGGAAGTACTTATCAAGAGCAAGAAGGATAAACACATTTTCCTGCGTGTTTGACCAACGGCCTTTTTTACGATGATCAAGCAATCCGCGTGTAAGTTTAGGAACAAGATCATTGTCCTTATCTACCTTGAGCATAGCCTCGAGCAATACAGCATCAGCACGTCTATTTGAATACATAATGACCCATGCGCCGTCGCCGTAATCCGTATTGAATTGTGCCGTTGCCGCAGTTTCACTCGTTCGGTTAAGCAAGAAACGCTTGATCGCTTCCACTTCCGTTTTCGAATTCTTCGCGTCGGCAAGAACCGACATCGTCCAGCCTAATGCCTCAAACGGCATTTTTTCGATCGTCGCTTCGGTCAATAATTTCTTGGCTTTTGCTTCGTCGTTGTCACCCATCAAATTGCGGACATATAGCGCGTAGGCCGATATCGTCCAGCGAACTTGAGGTGATTTATGCCATTCGTCGTAGTATTTTTCGATGTCTTTCAAATATGGCTTAACTTTTGTCAGCATATCTTCGGGAACATCAAATCCTTTCTGTTTCGCCAAGATCAGTGAATGAGCAACGTGAGCGGTGACAAACGGATACTTGTAACGTTCACCGTCTCTCCTCCATAAACCGAAGTAACCATTTGAATTCTGACGTGATTGCAGAGCTTTGATGTCACGCGCAAACTGCGCCTTCAGATCGGCCGCATTCGGCATTTCTTCCGCTTTGAAGGCGGTCAAAACATCTTTTAGGGCCGCTATCGAAAGCATACGCGATGAGATTTGTTCGCTGCACGCGAATCGATATTGGTAGAGATAGATAAACGCATCGGTCAATTCCTGAAGCTGGGTCGAAGATGTCGTAACTTCAAGCCCGCCAAATTGCGGGTAAACATCTTTCGGAGCCTCGATCGGCTGCACGATCGCACCGTTTTGATCCATTGTACCGTAAGTTGCAAATGCTTCGGTTGTAGCAGGTGTCCAAACCGGAAGATCGATCTCCGCCGCGTCTGAAAATCTGCCGGAATTTACCGCAAACTGAAATCGGGCAGTTCCCGCCATATCGGCTGAAACCGGGAATCTAACCTCTGCACGGTCGTTTGCCTTGATAACGATCTTACGTCCGCCGCCGTTTGTAAGCGTTGCGTTTGTCGCCCGAACGCCTACGTTTACGGTCATATCTTTGTCGGTTTGATTTTGAACAACGACCGGCAATTCGATCTTGTCGCCGAAGTTCATAAATCGCGGGGCCGAAGGTCTGACCATTAGCGGCTGTTTTGCCGTGATCGAAGATTCACCTTTCCCAAACCGCTTTGCCTGATCAACGGAAACCGCCATAACGCGGTAACGCGTCAAGTTATCAGGTAATTGGACCGCAACTACTGCTTTACCGTTTGAGTCCGTTTTGACATTTGGTGCAAAAACCGCAAGCGCATCAAAATTCTTCCTCAGATTGATCTGCTCCTGTGTAGCGCCGTTCTCGTCCCGTTTCTTTTCATCATCTGCCATTACAGCTTCATCGAGGGCATAACCATCCGCGCGTTCGCCTTTTGCCGACGTTTTTCTGGCGGCAGGGGCGCTCATCAATGCTCCGCCGGCACGGGATTCCGAAACGTCAACAGGTGAAGGCGGCGGCGGAGGTGGTGTTACATCGTCCGGATTGCCAAGAAGAACATCCTTTCGCAGATGATAATCAGTCGTTCCGGCGCCGCGGTTTGTGTAAAACGTATTCAATGGATTTGCGAGTTGATATCCCGACAAAGCCAAAACGCTTTCATCAACAACTACAACCGCAACCTCAGTATTTGCAACAGGTTCTCCGCGATGATCTTTTACCTCTATATTGACGTTTGTTTTGCCCGCAGGTTCTACCGTTTTATCAACCGGTTCCGCCGTAACCGTTAACTCGCGAGATTCGGTTGAGATCGGTAAATTGATATTTCCGCTTGCATACGCCGGGCGTTTTGCAAGTTTCTCGTTTACCTCGCCTTTATCGTCGGTTCTTGCCGTAGCTCCGACAAGATCGACCTGAGCATAGATATTTGGCAAATACGCTTCTTCAAGCGGAATTTTGAGAGTCATCGAAGAATCATTCATCGTGAACCGCTCGGTTTTAACGATTCCTTCGCGTCTTAAAGTTAATACTCCTTCCGCCGGATAAAATGGAGTTATAACAAGGAGTTCTGCTGTATCGCCGGCCTTGAAATCTTTCTGACTTGGGATCAGCTCTACTTTTTCCTGCTCAACATTTCGCTGCGGCGGCGTTTTCCCGCCGGCGACCCAGATCGTCATTTCAGATTCGTTGTAGCGTTCGCGATCGTCCATTACCAGAGCAGTAATTATGTAACGTCCGCCGTTCTTTGCGACGAATTTACATGGTTGATCGGCTTCCGTCGATTTTACGTTGCAGAATTGTTCGTCGATCGTTTTCTCCGTCCACGCGCCTTTTTCAAAAGTCCACGCTTTCAAAACCGCTTTGATCTCAACGTTTTTACCTGCTACTAGTTTTCCATCGAGGTCAGAAACGATCGAATTTATCTCAATATTTTCATTCTTTTGAACAAAGGTCCGCTTCGATTTTATTCCGACGTAAAGATCAGCCGGATGAACCAAAAGAGATGTTGTACTCGACCACGTTTGCCTATTTACATCCTGAACCGAAGAAGAAGCCGTAATACGGTAGGGTCTCGGCGGTTTTACAGATTCAAAATCGATCTTTAAATTGTGCTTACCGCTCGCGTCCGTCACGCCTTTGAAATTCTGTGTATTCCCGGCATAGTAATCATTTCTATTTGAGCTGTACCACCATGGAACCCAGCTTCCGAAAACATAATCCGAACGATTTGGCGGGGTATAGTTCGTCGCCGTCGCTCGCACATTCCAGTTGACATCTGCGTTGGCAAGTCCGCCGCCGGCGTAGTATTTAGCTTCGACTTCAAGATTTGCGCTATTCCCGACAAAATGCGGCGCTTCCGTTACAACGCTCGAAGTAACCTCAAACTCGGGTCGGCGAAATTCTTGTATTTGAAACGTGTGTGTATAATCCGGACTGTTGTCGACGGTTCCGTTAAAGAAAAACTGAACATAAGAATTACCCAGGTTCGCGTTGTCCGCAAGGTTGAACTTCAGATCGAATGCTCCAAACGGATTGAGCTTGACTTCGCCTTTTCCGATCTCGTTGTTTCGCGAATCTTTTACAGAATATGCCACTGTTGCGTTCAAATTGCTGACCGCAGCAACGTCACCGAGTTTTCCGCCCTCGATCGTTCGAACGTATCCTTTCACCGAAACCTCCTCTTTCGGGCGATACATTTTGCGATCGTCAAAAACGAACCAGCGCATCTGATCAGGCTGTGATTTTTTGTACCAGTTTCCGCTTTGCTGCCAGTAGTAATCCGAATTCTCGGGCAGAAACGCGACGTCGTTTCCTTTCTTTGCGATCAGCATATTTGCCTGATTTGGCGAGTTTGGCGGCAATCGCAAACGCAATATACCATTCGCAGTAGTTCGGCTTGACTGGGCGGTTGCAATAGTTTCAGTGGTGATTTCCGTCCCCGTCCCGTCAAATGACTGGATCTCATTCGGCGCAGCACTCCCCCAACTCGTTAACCAATCGTATAGGATCCGGGCGTAACTTTTGTTTTCCTGGATCGGTGCGAAGGAGCTTACCTTTCCGCCGTTCGGATAGATCGAAAGATCAACATCCGCCAGCGGCTTGCCGTTTTTAAGATCGGTTGCAAAACCAACCAATTCTTCACTATCGACAAATGCGTCAAGACCTATCTGTGTGGCCTGAACCCAAGTTGTGACCCGTGTCCGGTCATATTTTTCCCGTTTAACGGTTGGTTCAATATCCAAAATGACATTTCCCAAACCGCCTTTTAAAACTGCGCTCAGATCGAGCCGTGTTTCCACCAATTCGTCGGGTGAATTGATGATCGAAACTAATTTGTTGCTGATCAAAACGCCCGGCATAGGTGCTTTTGTTCCGTCGTCATAATCCCGATACTGAATAAATTTTTGAAATGCCGACCAGTCTTGCGGCGCGACGCGATACATTTTTACGCGAGCCGTTTTATGATTCGTCGAGTAAATGGAATACGACGGTTTTTTCGTTGTCGGATCAAGCACCACCATATTTCCGCCCTGTGCATACATATTCGCAGGTGCGGTTCCAACCTTTATTTTAACCGTCGCAGGTTCCTGCGATCTTTGTTGGTATACATCTTGTATCTCATCTGAAACCGATACGGTATAGGTCGTACTTCCCTTCTTAACACCTTGGATATATACGTATTGTCCGCTCGGATAAATATTTGCACCTTCGATTGCCGGCGTGATCTTGACCATCGACTTATCAAACTTCGTGGTATCGATCGCGTTTGTAAATCTCAAATACCAGGTCTGAAATGGGGAGCAGTTCTGTTCGCCGCGATAATTACAATAGCCTTCGACAAATTTCATCGCGCCAAAGGTTCTGAAATTAAAAGTCTGTGCGGCTGCTGTCGTAAGGGGACCTTCAGCGGAAGGCATTCCTTTACCAAAGGTAACCAAGATCGGCGCGTCAGCGGGAAGCGCGTCTTTTGTTTCGCCGTTAGAATTTACGGCGCGAAAAGCGATCCAGCGATTTGGCTGCGAATTCTTTATGTAATACGGAATGCTTCCGGTTTTAAGTTCGTCGTCGGACGCTAATCTGATCGGGAGACGCTTTCCATTCGACATTACCGAAACTGATTCCAAAACCGCTTTCGGGTCAATTTCCTGATCAAATGAAGCAAACATTATCTCGTCACGGCGAGTGGTAGAATTTTGCGCGGGATAATTTTGTTCCATCTTCGGAGGCGGCGTTGTAAAAGTCCATACAACATCCTTTGCCAAAATCTGTCCGGTCGCAGCCTTTGTTCCGGCCGGCACACGCGCGGTATATTTGGTCGCCATTCGAAATCGCTTTGTAGTATCAAACATCAGCGTTTTCGTCCCAAGCCATCGCCACTTTCCTTCAGCGGCCGGCGTAAGCTGAACCGGAACGGTTTGAGCCGCTCCTTCCTGAGAGGTGACGGCAACCATCGGCTGTGAAAACGTTACGCTCAGATCCGGCGCGAGCGCAACTTCTCCTTCGGGAGAAAACCGGATAACTTCCAGTGCACTGTCGTTATTGGTGTTTGGAACGTTACGCGTTTCATCTGCGGGAAATTTAACGGGGATCTTCGTACCTGTCTTTGGTGCGGGTAAACTTCCGACTCGTTTTGCAAAATCTGTTTTGTCGTCATCTTCCGCAACTATCGACGGCAAACGCTTTAGCAGATTAGACGTTTCGTCTTCTGAAAGCGGATCGGCATTCACAAGATCGGGCTTAGTGCGATTCTCGGCTCCTTCCGTTCCTTCGCTCAAACTGAATTTCAAGCCGCCTGGCGTTTCAGTTAATTTTTCATCACGAGTTTTACCCATAATTTGTGCCTGAGTGCGCGTACTGAATGGCGCGACCATACTCATGTAAATTGTCGTCAACAAGATTAAAGAAATCGTTTTTTTCATTATTCAATTTTTCCTTACGGCGGATCTTAAAGAGTTATTTGATTTTAAACTGACTTGAAATTAAGTCCTTATGTTACTCCAAATCCTTTTTTCTAACTAGCTTCGCCATTTTCACTTTTCAATTGAGCTTATCCTGGCAAGCTATCCCGTTTTCAGAACGCAGGTGAATTTGAATCTTGCAAAACGACTCCAACGCACGAATGTATAATTTGTATATCAAGAGTCGAAAAAATCGAATAAAACCAAATAAAATATGTATAATCGAATAATTCAAGTTAAAGTTTAAAGCTATTGAATTTTCTTGCTATACTTATGTTTGTGGAATTGCAACTTCGGCGGTTTTTGTGTCGTAAAGTGTTGTGAGAAAAGTTCTTTTGACGAAAATATTAGGAGCAGATTAGAAATGGGATTGTGGCAGAGATTAAAAAGAATGTTTCGTGCCGGAACTGGAGCGGCGCTTGATAGAGTCGAAAATCCGGAAATGGTTTTGCAGCAAACCGTTAGGGATATGCGGGACAGGGTTCCGGAACTAAATAATTCAGTCGCTCAGGTAATGGCTACGGAGCGCTTGCTTAAGAAAAATAACGAACGGCTTTCGGAACAGGTTGTAGATCTTGATTCAAAAATAAAAGCTTCTGTAAAAATGGGGCGGGACGATATTGCAACGGCGTATATCGGTCAATTGCAGCAGGCTCAGGTTGACCTTGAGAAAACATCCGCACAACTCGAATATGCGGAAAATGCTTCGAAGCAAGCCTTAAAAGCACGTGACAATTATGTGGTAAATATGAAGCAGCGCACGGCGGAAGCTATGCAGCTCAT
The DNA here is from genome assembly GCA_041747875.1 of Pyrinomonadaceae bacterium. Classification (GTDB taxonomy): domain Bacteria; phylum Acidobacteriota; class Blastocatellia; order Pyrinomonadales; family Pyrinomonadaceae; genus Aridibacter. Next base: position 12,540 of record JBGTEI010000382.1, read on the forward strand.
CAGTGCTTCGAAACAGGCCAAGCTTCAAGAACAGCTCGCTCAGACTATGGAATCCTTCGATATCGGTGACGATTCCTCGACGTTCAATGAGATGCGTGAGAAGATCGATCGGCGCGTTGCAGCCGCAGAAGCCAAGCTCCAACTTGGAACATCTTCAGTAGATAATAAAATGCAGGACATCGAACGTGAAGCGATGGATATCCAGCTCCAGGACAAGCTTCTCTCTTATAAACAAGAAATGGGTTTGTTAGGTGAAGGATCAAGCAAAGATACAAAGCAGATCGCCTCGGGTGAAGACGAACAAACTTCCGATGAGAAATCGACCGAGACGCTGCTTGCTGAAGCTGAAGAACTTCTAAACGGCACCGGCGAATGATCATTTGGAATATTTGACGAAACTAAAATGACCTGTTGAGCATCACATCGTTTAGCAATTATGACCGATATAGCAAAGTATCAACAATCGATTGATAAATTCAATTCATCCTACGCAAAAGAAGCACTAAAAGAGCCCATAAATTTTTGGGGATTGGCTGGATTTGCCGTAGCTGCTGCGTATACCCAAAGTGTGATCCCGCTTTTGGTCGCGTTGATCTTTGAATTTGCTTATATGATCATTGTGCCAAATATCCCGATGTATCGTCAGCTTGTACAAACACGAGAACGTACACGTCTCAAAGCACTAAATCTTGCGAACCGTGAAAAACTAATTAAGAGTTTTAGTCCACGCGAACGCGAAGCTGTGGAGTATCTTCGTTGGCAAAAAAACAAGATCCAGGAAAACTACAAAAAGTTTGCAGGCGCCAGGGAACTGCCGACAAATTTGATGTCGCTCGATCGCCGTTGGGAGGACTTTGTCGACCTGCTTGATATTTACAGACGCCGTAAACAGCATCTCAAATCGATAAATCGTCAGGCGGTTCATAACCAACTTAGCCAGGCATTTCGTGCCGCAGAAAGCTCGCCGGACGAAAAGACAAAGCGTATTCAGCAAACAAATGTAGAGATCTTAAAACGCCGATTGGCATCATTTGACGAACTCGAAAGAAGTGTAAAACTCGTCGAGGGCCAGCTTCAATCGATCGAAAACTTCTTCGGATATTTGAATGATGAGATCGTCACGATGTCGACACCTGAAAAATTCTCGCTGCTTGATTTCGAACAGCTTTCGGATTCCATAGCAATGACCAAACAAATGCTCGACGCCACTTCGGATTCTGTTGGTGCACTTGATGCGTACAACCGGGAAATGGGCAACTATGAATTGCTGCCCGATAATAGTTAATTCAAAACCCGTAAACAAGATAAAAAGCCCGGCTATTTCATTGATTTGAAATTGTCGGGCTTTTCCGATTCAAGACTAGATCAGTAAGTTCAATATCTCTTTTTCTTGATCCTCTAAAATTCCCAAATAGTGCTTGCCACCGCAAATCATATCAAATAGAATTGTGAGTTTATACAGCGTTAGAAAATTTAAGAGAGTTATTTAAGCAAAGCTATTATTTAAGGAACAAATATTATGAAAAAAGTAGGAATATTGGTCGGACGTGAAGTAACGTTTCCGGCCGCAATGATCGAAAGCATCAATGAGAATGGCAAAGGAAAAGTAACAGCCGAGATGGTCAAGTTTGGCGGAATTCGTCTGGACGAAGAAAAGCGATATGACGTAATTATTGACCGGATTTCGCATGAAGTTCCGTATTATCGCGGAGCGCTTAAGCGCATGGCGCTCGAAGGAACACATGTTATCAACAATCCTTTCTGGTGGTCAGCGGACGATAAATTTTTCAATTTTGCGCTCGCTTCAAAACTTGGCGTGGCGATCCCAAAAACGGTCTTGCTTCCGCAGCATTCCTATATAAAAGACATCAATAGCGAGTCACTTCGAAATCTTGAGTTTCCGGTTGATTGGCAAGGAATTGTTGAATATACGGGATTACCCGCGTTTCTAAAACCCTTTGACGGCGGCGGCTGGAAGAATGTTTCGAAAATCGAATCACTTGAGCAGCTTTGGTATGAATACGATCAGACAGGAACCCTCTGCATGACGCTTCAGGAAGGTATCGATTTTGATCAATTTGTTCGCTGTTACTGCGTTGGGAAAGAAAAAGTATTGATCATGCCGTATGATCCGACAAAACCGTATCTTTCGGGCGAACAGTATGTTCCGAATCCGGATTATCTCGCTCCAAAACTTAAGGCAAGAGTTGAGAAAGACGTCAAAACGATCTGCAGTGCGCTTGGTTATGAACTAAATACGGTTGAATTTGCGATAAAAGACGGGATTCCCTATGCGATCGACTTTATGAATCCGGCTCCGGACGCAGAACTCGCTTCGGTTGGCGAATATAATCATCGTTGGATCGTAGACTCGATGACAGAATTTATCCTCAAGAAATTGGATAAGGGATTTGATAAGCCTGAATATCGCTGGGATGCGATGCTCCATCCAAAGGAGAGTGCCGTAAAAAAGTCCAAGACTAAGAAGACAACTACAAAGGTGAAGCCTTTGGCTCCTAAAAAAGCACGAACCAAGAAAGCTGAATCGGAAAGTGAGTAAGTGTTAGCTGTACTTTCCAAACTACGAAAAAAGCCTGTGAAGTAATTCTCACAGGCTTTTTTGCATTAAGGTTTGACTGCTTGCTGTAAAAACAAACCCGGTATTAAGAAGGTCTCTTAATTCGATCAGCTGACTTCCTTCAGAATGATTCGCTCAGAATTTACGCTTGCCTCACGCTCCGACGTAAGTTTTTCCAATTCCTCA
>JBGTEI010000383.1:0-6656 GCA_041747875.1 Pyrinomonadaceae bacterium
GCTGAATTCCCGCTACACAATAATCGACAAAACCGTGACACGCATCGTGGATCAATCTTACCGAATGAAGAAAATTATGGATCATTACAGGCTTAAAAACATTGAGCTCAAAATTCCCTTGTGAACCTGCAAAACCAATTGTCACATCATTTCCCATCACCTGTGCGGCAACCATTGTCATTGCTTCCGACTGCGTCGGGTTAACCTTTCCGGGCATTATCGAGCTTCCAGGTTCATTTTCAGGCAAAACCAATTCGCCGATCCCGCACCGCGGTCCCGAACCTAGCCAACGGATATCATTTGCGATCTTCATCAAAGACGCCGCAAGAGTCTTCAACCCACCGGAAGCAAAAATAAGCTCATCATGCGCAGAAAGTGCGGCAAATTTATTTGGATGTGCCTTAAACGCCAACCCTGTCTCTCGCGAAATTTCCGCAGCAGCTCTTTCGGAAAACTCGGGATGTGAATTGAGTCCAGTTCCAACAGCTGTGCCGCCGATCGCAAGATCAAGCAAACCGCTCATGACAAGATTTAATCTTTGAATATCGCGTTCGATCAGCGACGCCCAGCCCCCAAATTCCTGTCCAACGGTCAAAGGCGTCGCGTCCTGAAGATGCGTTCTACCGATCTTTACGACGTCCGCAAATTCGTTCGCCTTTGCCTCGATCGCAGTTTGGAGCCGCTGTACTTCGGGAATAAGCCTTGTCAGTTGCTCTGCCGCTGCAATATACATCGCCGTCGGAAAGGTGTCGTTTGAAGATTGCGATTTATTGACATCATCATTCGGGTGGATCGGCGTTTTTGAACCCATTTCCCCGCCGGCGATCTCGATCGCGCGGTTTGAGATCACTTCATTGGCATTCATATTCGTCTGAGTTCCCGAACCCGTCTGCCAAACCCGAAGCGGAAAATGCGAGTCGAGTTTTCCTTCGATCACTTCATCCGCCGCCTGCACGATCAGATCGCGTTTCTCTTCGGAAAGTTTCCCAAGATCACAATTAACGATCGCACACGCCTTTTTCAAAACGCCAAGCGCACGGATCATCTCCCGCGGCATGACATCAAATCCAATGTCGAAATGATGCAGACTCCGCTCGGTTTGAGCTCCCCAATATTTATCCGACGCTACTGCGATCTCGCCCATCGAATCTGTTTCTATTCTTGTTTTCATAAATAAATTTTCTTGACAATACAATCTTTAGGTAACTATTTTAAACTATTGCGGCTCGATTCAACCTTACATTCTATTTGAATAAACAACTGTATGGAAAACCTAAAACTACTCTTCCAGATCTACTATCGCCCTGCGTTCGCGTTCAGCGAAATAATGGACAAAGGCAGTTGGCTCTTTGCCGCGATCGCCGTTTTGCTCGTTTCGTTTGCATTTGGGTTTATAGTCAATTCTAAGATAACTCAAACCTACGCCGTCTCACAACTCGATCAATATACGGCAAATTCAAGTTTTGATACCGCTTCAGTAAATAGCGGAACTCTTTCCGAAGCTCAGCTCGCAGAGGCCGGTTATCCGGCAAATATGGATCTTAAAAAAGAGTTCACCCGCGAAAGTCGACCTTTTCCGATCCTCGGGAAAAGTGTCTTTTATCTTTTCTCGTTTACTTCGAGTTTCTTTACGCCGCTTATCTCGCTTTCGCTTTTTTATATTCCGGCAACAATAATTCAGCTCGCCCTTTTTGCACAACTCGGGAACGCCGGAACCGTTTTGCGGCGCGATTATGCAACGCTTTCAACCTGTTCGCTGATGGCGTGGGTCGCCGCACATCTTCCTTTTGCCGTTGTCGCGTATTTGCTCAATTCGCAAAACCTAGACGGCGCAGTATATCTTGGGATCTGGTTTGTCAGCGGGTTGGTCTTTGGCGGTTTTATGGTGTTTGCGCTCCGGACGGTATTTGGAGTCAACTACGGCGCGGCTATCCTGACGATCGCCGTTTCATGGATTTTTTACAGCCTAGGTGGATTCGTCTTTCAGTTTATTTCCCCGTGGCTCTTTTCGCCATTTCTTCTATTCTTTGCGTTTATTTATTTGGGCGGATATCTGGGAAGCGAGGTTCGCGGCGCCGGAAATTCGATGCGCCAAAGACGCGATTTCAAACGTTTTTTGCAAAACGCTACCGTCAACCCAAACGACGCAGATGCTCATCTTCAGCTCGGTTTGATCTACAAAAACCGCCGGCAGGATGAAAAGGCGCTTGAACATTTCACAAGGGCATTTGAGATCGACAAAGAAGAGATCGACGCCAACTACGAACTCGGTATCGTCGCCAGAACAAACGGCGATCTTCAAAAAGCTATCGAACACTTTTCGGTCGTCGTCGAACAAAATGAAAAATACTCTTTGAGCGAGATCTGGCGAGAGATCGGAGCGACGTATCTTGAAGCCGGAATGTTTGAAGAATCGCGTTCAGCTCTTGAGAAATTTGTATTAAAACGCCCTTTTGACGCCGAAGGCCTCTATTATTTGGGGTTACTCCTCAAAAAGACCGGAGAAGCAACAGAAGCAGCCGAAAAATTCAACGAAGCGATAGAAGCCGTAAAAACAGCCCCTTATTACCGAAGAAGCGAACTCCAAAAATGGACAAGGCTTTCGAAGAAAGAAATTTAAGTTATTTGGGCCCGGGCGCAAGAAATATCCGTTCGTTTGGTCCATCGACGAGACGAAATTTAATTTGTGCCGTTTCGATATCGGATTCACCCTCAAACCAACTTTTTAGGACTTGCAAATAGCGATCGGGTGTCATCTGAGAAGTATTGCGCTCTTCGTCCCATGAGGTATAGATCGCGTTTATAACTATTTCGAACTCCGCCATAACCTTTGGGTTTTCTTTGAGCAGATCGATGATCTTATCCCAATCAAACTGCCAAATATCAAGTTCGCCCGGCGCACATTCCTTACACTCATTTGACGCATATAAAATTCGTCGATCAAGCGTTGAAAGGTCAAAATCAAGTGGTTCGAAATCAGGATATGGATCGCCATTCTTCTTTAACCAAAGACTTCTTTGGAATCGAACTCCGCCACCGACTATCCTGACCGCAATTGTGGGATCTTCATTATTCCAATTATTCGTCCGCGTTCGGATATAAGTCTCTACCCGACTTTTATAACCCAAAACATTTCCTAGTAGTTCTACATCGTTTCCTGAGTATATGAGGACCAGACCGCGACTTCCCTGATTTTCGCGTACAGATGAAACAAGATTATCTATATTTGCTCCATCGGCTGCCGTGGTCACATCGCTGTAATTTGCAACCAGAGTCTGCCCGAAAATTGACAGCTGAAGTAATAAAATTGAAATAAGTATTCTAATAATCATTCGTTAGCCACGCGCGATCCGCTGAGGAGTTTTCTAGAAACTACTCAATGCAATCTTTCTATTTAACCGACCTATATTCCGCCACAAACCTCTTCACCGGTTCTTCATCGATTTCGCCCTCGTATACCGAGAAATTAGTTTGAGTTAGTCCATTCTTTTCAAACTCCGATAGATCATCCGGCGAAAGTGCCCACGGGAGTCCCTCGGGTTCTTCGTCGTTTTCACGGAGCCTTTGAACAACGACGAGTTCCCCGTTTTCCGCGACAAAGCTTGCGATCGCATCGATCGTTTTTTCGCGAATGCTCAACGGCAGCGCCTGGATCGTATAAATTTCCAGAACAAATTCAAATGCCTTATTCCATTCCCTAGGCGGATCAAAAAGGTCGGCGACTACGAATTTAATATCTTTATCGCTATGGATCTTTTTGGCGATCTCGATCGCCTTTTCCGAAACGTCAAAAGCGGTAACGTCAAAGCCAATTTCATCCAGGAATTTTGCCTCATCGCCGAGACCGCAACCGACAACAAGTGCGCTTCGTCCTTTGCCCTCAAGTTTCGCAGTTTCGTTCCATTGAATAAAATAGCGGTTTGGCTCCATATCGACCCAAGGGATTTGCTCACTGTCTTCTTCCGTTTCACGATACACTGCGTCAAACCAACCATATAGATCGCCTTTTTCCAAATACTCCGTTGCTACCGCTTTCATTTTTTCGCGGAGAATTTCTTCATTATCTTCCATAATTTCAACAGTTATGACCATCGTCGTTTAATAAATAATATAACGAAACTCAACGTAGTTAAATTCACAACGAGGCTCTTTTTTCGCAAAAGATGATTTCTTCCGAACAATGTTTTAAACTATTTGGACCGCGATTAAATTTAAAGAAACAGAATAAAACCAAAACGGAGGATTTGATGTCAAGACTTTATACGACAATATTAGCGTTAATTATAGTGATAACCGCAGCATTCGGTTCGGAGGGGTTGCTACCGGACCGGGCACTGAAGTAAAAATTAGCGCAGATAAAACTGTAGCCTTTGAAGTAAAAGCGGCTTTTGCGGATATGCGTACGGATCTTGCTCAGGTTCATATTGTTCTTGCAAATTACGATCTAAAAATGGAACCGCGAACGGCAAACACTATCGACGAAATAACAAAAGACGGTGATGTCCGGATCAATATCGGTTTGCGCGGCGAAAAAGGCGAGGATTTTAATAACCCTGTGCAGCCGGGTGACTATTCCGGAAAAAAACTCGGTTGGGTAGATATTTTTCATTACGCTGACGGGGCTCAACAGATCGTCAATTTACGGGATACTGAAGGGAAAGTGACGATCACCGAAGTTACGGACAGCGAGATCAAAGGATCAATTGACGTTTCAAAAGATGGTACGGTGGTGAAAGCTGGTTTTACTGCTGTAAAACTAAAGCAAAAATAACTGGAAGGATTTGAAGACTATGAAAATCACGCTCTTTGCGGCGATATTTGTTTTGGCTTTTTCGGCAATTATCTCCGCCCAAATGACACAGCTTGAAGCTGATTCGATGTGCAACATTTCGGCATATGTGATCGATAAGGATCCGCGAGGCTTAAACGTCCGCACGAAACCCAACGGGAAATCGAAGGTGATCGGGAAAATACCGTTTAACTTAGATGGAACAGTCGTCGATGTTATAGGAGTTGACGGAAAGTGGCTCAAGATCGGGAATGCAAAAAATGTCGACGATGAAAACGTTTTTTCTAAAAGGGGCTGGGTTTACGCACCGCTACTTGCGATCTCTACGAAGAAGGATGACAGCGATGGAGATACCGTAAATGCCTATGAGATGCCGAGCAAAGGAAATGCGGTGATCGCGAAACTTCCTGCGTTTGAGGAATATAAGCTCGAAAGTTGTTTTGAAAGCTGGGTGAAGATCGTTATTCCGCAGGAAAAGGGCAGTATCTTCGGCTGGCTGCCGCTTGAGAATCAATGCCCACTAGCCTGGACAAATTGTTCTTAGGATTTAGCGCCACCGTCCCGGTGGCTGGTGCGGCGGCATCTTTCCGCCGCCTGCTTTTCGCAGTTGTTGATTTAACTTTAAGAACCTGAGAGCGAGACGTTCACAGTACAGCCGTCAAAATGATGAGGTGCAACACTTTTCAGACACCCAACGCGGGTAGCACCGATTGATACCCGACTAAATTAAATCTATCTCATTCAGCGAATTTTCAGATATCCTCCTTTTTATTTTTACCTGAACTTTCTTTAAGGTTCGTTCTCGCAATTGCATTACTTCCTTGGATTCAAGTAGTAAGTGCAAATTTTACCGCTCATGTTCATTGGAATAAGCTTCGATGGGCGTTTGATAGCCTAACGTCTTGCGTGGTCGTTTATCCGACATTTCTTCCATCAGCTGATTGCACGAGTTATAGTGTTTTGAGTTTGACCTTTTGAATTCGCAGCAATTTCGATTTGCGTTCAACAATCGAAACGATCGCTTGCCGAGGACCTTTACCGATTATTGTGTCCAACTCCAAATTACCGATTCGCGTCTTTTGGTAAACGATTTCTGTTCGCTCGGAGATGATGGTCTGGTTTTTCCAAACCCCTCGTTTTTAAATAGAGCGATAGCGCTTTTTGCATTTCTCTTGGCGCCGGAGATATTTGTAACGGCTGCCGTTATTATCTTTATCGGCATAAAAGTGCTTACATATCCAACGGTGGCTGACCATTTGAGCGCCCGCTTTTTTCCGTATCCTGCTGACCCTTTCGGGACTCCACCAACTTTTCAGATCAGCTTCGATTTCAAGCCAGATATTGTCTCCGATTCGAACTTTAACTTTCTCCTTTCGCCTGATATGTGTTTGCCTGTCAGCGAATTGCGGGCGATTTCCGTACCCTGAAACATTCCGTTTGAGCTCTCGTCGAATTCTCGATTTATCAATTCCGAACGCTTTTGAAATCGCTGTTTTCCGCGTAACCAAGCTTCAAAACCGGCGAAATTTGGTAACTTTGTTCGAGGGTAAGTTGCTTAAATATTTTCATGTTAACTCATCGATGTCACCATAAACGAGTGAAGATGCTTTTCCAACCTACCCTTAATAACAATTCCAAGTGTTGCACTTACCAGTTGAATCCAAGTCTGATAGCAGAAATTTGCGGAAACGCGCCTTTCGAATTGTCCGCCTTTGGTTACGTCATAATCAAACTACGTCGGATTAAAAACAACAGATGGTTCTTAGTCTGCCGGAGCTTTTTTACTATAGGTAAAATCATACCAGTTGAGGTGCTTGATCAGTTCGCCGTCTTTGTAGATCGCATCAACATCCATTTTTAAATTGTA
>JBGTEI010000384.1:0-1725 GCA_041747875.1 Pyrinomonadaceae bacterium
GGGAAAAGGAATAACCTTATAGAGATCACATTCCCCGTATCAAAAGATCAGATTCAGGAGCACGACTATGATGAAAAATCTATTAAGTTTGTTTTCAGCTTTATGCGTGGTGGCTTTATTCGCGTCTTTTTCATATGCCCAGAACAGAGATACAGTTCGTTCGATCGCGGGGAATCAATATGTGATCTCAGCGCAAGCGGGCGGAGTTAATATGACGATCGGTGAAGTATCGGTTCAAAGAAAGAATTTGACGAGTGGTTATCTTGTAAAAGGAGATTCGCTTGAAGTTGGGGACAAAGTTGTTACTGCTGCCGGCGCAAAGACCGAAGTACTTCTTAACCCCGGTTCTTATGTTCGATTGGGTGGAAACGCGGAATTCGAGTTTATTACAACTGATCTTGATGATCTTCAGCTCAAGCTGAATCGGGGAAGCGCGATGTTTGAGGTTTACGCGAGCGATGATTTTCGTGTAACGGTAATAGCTCCCGGATCACGTTTTTATCTGATCAAATCCGGGGTTTATCGCGTTGATGCGTTTGAAAACGGTACAAGTCGGATCGAAGTCAGGAAAGGCAAAGCACAAGTCGGCGATATTGACGCGACATCTGTTAAGAAATCACGTTCGGCGGTTGTTAATGGACGCGACGTTGCGGTTTCAAAATTTGATCGGGACGAACGCGATGATCTTGAAGATTGGAGTCGCGATCGTGCAAAGGATCTTGCGAAAGCAAACGCCGGCCTTCAAAGGGATAATTTAAGAAATACACTTTGGAACGGTTATCGTTCCAGCGGCTGGGATACATTCAATTCGTACGGTCTTTGGACATATTCAGCTTCATTCGGTGGGTTTTGTTTCCTTCCTTTTGAATATGGATGGCGGTCGCCGTATGGTTTTGGGTTAAACAGAGATCTTTATTATTTCAGACTGCCGACGGTTGTTTACTACGTTCCGACGGTTAATAACAGCAGGAATTCAAATCCGTCAGGATACCAAACTAGAAATCCTAACCAAGGATCGGATAACGGTAATAGAACCGACAGACCTGCTGGCAGAGGGAACAGGACGCCTCCGATCGACGGCTCGGGTAACAGAGTAAGACCTTCGGATGCACCGCGAAGAACAGTTCCAACCGGTCAACCGCGCGGGATAGAACCGTCGAGTCCACGTCGAGACACTAATCCTGGTTTTCCTCGATCATTTCCGCAACAGCCGACCAGACAAGCAGATTCTCCTCAGCCGCGACGAAACTCGGATTCTTCTCCGGCACCAACCAGAACGCGGTCAACGCCGGTTGATCAATAATTTAGGAAAATAAAATATTCCAACAAAAAGGGCTGCCGGATCAGGCAGCCCTTTTTGTTTTTTCGGACTTTTAAGCTGAGGTTGAATCGCTTTTATTTACCTTATTCGGCTGAGGTGTTGTTCGCAGATAAGGCTTTATCTTTGTAAAACCGGCAGGGAATTTTGCCGTAGCTTCATCGTCGGAAAGCGTTGGCACGATAATACAGTCGTCACCGTCTTTCCAGTTTACGGGAGTTGCGACGCTGTGTTTAGCGGTCAATTGTAAAGAGTCGATCACCCGGAGTATCTCATCAAAGTTTCGTCCGGTACTCGCCGGATAAGTGATCGTAAGTTTGACCTTTTTGTCGGGTCCGACCACAAAAACCGAACGCACCGTGAAAGTTTCATCGGCATTTGGATGGACCATATCATAGAGATTTGTA
>JBGTEI010000385.1:0-6341 GCA_041747875.1 Pyrinomonadaceae bacterium
TTCACCGGATTCGTAGATCACTTCACCAAGCTCGAGGTTGATGGGTTCGAGGTCTTTATTTAAACGATCAAATTCATCGGCAGGCAGCGCCGCAAGTAAATGATTTAATTGCCCTTCATCGGCAGGTTTGGTTCCCAGCATTAAATTACTCCTCGAATCCATTACCGTTGAAATCGTTTCAAGTTATAGACCGTTTAATTGAGGATACCACAAATGAACGGTCTCACGTGCGTAAGCGCACACAAGTTCACAATTATTTTATATAAGCGACAACGCCCAGACCGGCATTTATCAAAAGATTAGATTACAAGTGTGCCTTAATCATTCGGTCAAAGAACCCGGAATCTTTCCAGCCAAAACGGCCGGTGTCAGAACAAATTCTACGAAAATGTGATCGGTAAACAACTTTGGTTCTAAGCTGGCTTGCGATCGCAAAAAGTATCGATCCAAGTTGCGCCAAGAATATTCGATCTTTCTTCATATATTTGTATCAAGCAAAGAAATAAAAAATGTCAGAAAACAGAAATTCGGTAGTGGCAGTTTACGAATCGCATGTAGAAACGGAGCGGGCGATCGTAGGGGTTTTAGAAGGAGCGGTATTCATCGGCGGATTAAGCGCACTGGGAGCCGGACTATATAGCCTGGGAATTCCAAAAAACAGCATTCTGGAGTATGAAGCTGCTATTAAGGTCGGAAAATATATGATCATTGCACACGGCACAAAGGATAAAGTAAGCAAGGCGCGAGATATCCTTTCTACAACAGAGAGTAGCTGCGTTGATGTTTATCGGGCGGAAAGCGAAGCGGCTGTGTCAGGCGCCGGCAGCTAAATTCTCTATTCTTCAAGCAAGGATAAAAAGCACGTCAAGGCTGATGTGAAAAGTATCATCAGAAAAATTGAACGATCGGGGTTTTGCCCGATAGAAGTATCTATTTTGAGTATTGGAAATCACCAAATGGAAGCCGTCAAACTCCATGCAAATGGAGAAATAGAATTAAAAACGCCCGAAACGCCGATCGCGGTAGTTCCGGATGAAACCGAGAGACAAACTGCGACAGAAACGTCTAAAAAGTCAAAAAAATGGCTGATCAGACTCGACTTTTTGATCGTAGCCGCGATCATCGGTTCATCGATCTATTGGTATTATTCGCGCCTTACGAGAGTAACTCTTGTCCAGGCGATCCAAACAAATATAACCGAAACAATTACCAGCAAGGGAAGAGTTGGCGGCATTACGTAAACCAATGTCGGCTCAACAACAAGGGATCGATCTCGCTCGATCAGGCCTAACCTCGGCTAAAGCAGGCTTAAAAACTGCGAAGGTAAATGTCCGCACCCAACAAACACGTCTAAGAACAATTCAAACGGGTGCACGACCGGGAAATGATTAGGTAGCGTGACAACAATTTCCGAGGCTGAAAAAGCCTTACGCTTGTCCCGGGATCAAGACGCCAATGCCAGGACAGCCGAATCGCCTTTCGGGGCGGAAAATTATCGGTGGACGACAAACGCCAATGAAGGAAATTTCGACTTTAACAATTTCGATTTCAATTCCGGGAACGCGGGTTCGTCAGGCGGCGGAATTTGCGACGAACTTTTTAACCGGGCGGGACGTGGCGGAAATTCTGAAAGAACAAACGGGCCACAACGCGGACGCGATATTGAAGCAACGCTTGACCTCATCCTCGAAGACGCGAATCGCAGCGGGCGACATTTCCTGCAATTGCAAGCCGCCGTTGCCTGTCCGACGTGCAGAGGTTCGGGCGTTGTGACCGGCAAAATTTGTCCGGCGTGCGGCGGTTCGGGGCAGGTTATCGAGCCGAAAACGATTGAAACGAATATTCCGAAGGGCGTAAAAAACGGTGCGACTTTGAGGCTTGCCGGAAAAGGCGGTGTGGGTGCAAACGGAAAACCGGTCAAGATGGACCAGTACGGGCAGATATAGTTATAAAGGTAATATTTCCAATGCTTTCATATAGTTTCGCATGGGTACCTCATCTGCATTTTTACATTTTACTAGGGCGATCCCAAAATTCGTCAAAATAAATTACTTGGCACAACATAAGGATCGAACCCCTGACTTCAGGACTCCAAGATATCTAACACGCATGATCACTGCAGAAGTAAGAAGAAGATATACGAACAAATTAAGGGGTTTACAGTAATCGCATTTTCGTTCTCGGACGCAGGAAGTTATGACATTTATTATTGCGCGAGGTGTCTGCGGAAGATTACGAGTCTTCTAAGTCATCGACTTCTATTGGTGGAGTCGAGGGGGCGAAAATTTCATTGTCCACCATCGAACTATTCTTCCCGCATCTTCAACCGTGCCGCTATTTCAGGAAGGATCTCGTTGACATCGCCTTCGAGGCGCAAGGTCGCGATCCCGTCGTGGGCGGTCTCTCCCCTGTTAATTACAACGTATGGAGCCCCATTTTCCAAAACGCTCAGCGGCACCATGGATGCGGGGTGAACCTCAAGCGTTGAACCGATGGACACCGCGAGATCAGCCCCGGAAGCCGCCGCAAAAGCTTTTTTGAGGAGGTCTTCCGGCATCGCCTGTCCAAATGAGATCGTTGCTGATTTCATGTATCCACCGCATTCGCAGCGTGGGCAGCGTTGAGTCCGGCGAAACTCCTCAAACGCCGGCTTAGGCGGAGTCCTCCGCCCGCAACCCGTACATTCAATTTCCCGGTTTGTGCCATGCAGCTCGATCACATCCGAGCTCCCGGCGTCTTGATGGAGACCGTCAATATTCTGCGTGACAAGCGCGAACACCTTTCCCGCGCATTCCAATTCGGCCAAAGCGTGGTGAGCATTGTTTGGTTTGGCATTTCGAAATTGTTCAAATCCTTCGAGCTTATAGTTCCAGTATTCTACTCGTGCTTCTTCGGACGCAAGAAAGTCTTGAAACAGAACGGGCTTACGGGTCTTCCATATCCCGTTTGGGCCGCGAAAATCCGGGATGCCCGAGCCTGTCGATATTCCCGCTCCCGTAAAAAAAAGCGGATGGGTTGCCCTCTGCACAAGTGCAACGAGACTTTCCAGACCTGATGATAAATTCCTGGACGCCATAAAGTGCCTTAATTCTTACATAATATAACGATCAGGAGAATTCTTGAAGATTCGATCCGAACTGAAGTCAGCTTGCCCAGTCTAACTAATCAGTTTCCACGTCGTTCATATATATACCATGTGTGCACCTACAAATGTAGCAACCCGATAAAACTGAAAACGATCGATCCCGCCGCGTCGATGACCCGCCATCCGGCGCCCCTTTCCACAAGTGACTCAATGACAGAATCCGAATAAGCAGACGATACAATGGACATATATTCCAAAAAATTTTGACAATATCCGCTTTATTTATAAGATTGATTCACAACGAATAGGAGGTAACTTTCAATGCGGATGTTAAAGAGGGGAAGCAAGGGACCTGAGGTCGGATTACTACGCCGTCTTTTGAACACGAAATCAAGACCTTCGCCCAGGCTCCCCGAAGCAAATATGTTTGGCGCACGTTATAACGGCGCAATGAATGAAATTAATTTTGGTCCAAAGACCGATGCTGCGGTGAGAGCTTTTCAACGCTTCGCGCGCCTTAAGGATGACGGCGATGTCGGGCCGTTAACCTGGCGCGCGCTTGGAATTACGATCGATATTGACAAGTCGGTGACGCTCGCTAGTCAGCCGAGCGACGATACTTGTTATGCAGCGGCGGCATCAATGCTCCTCGGACCTTCTGCGAGTCGAAGCTGGGAACCGGGACCTGCTCCTCCCGGAACGGCATTAGATGATCATTGGGCACAAGAATTTTCGAGCCAGTTCGGGTGGACGCTGCAATACGGTGTATCGCCAATGCCGTCCATGCTTGCCGGTTTTCTTGGAAGGGGTGCATTTTGGATCGCAGGGAACTTACCGTTTCCAAGCGGACTTTCATATCATGCGGTTGTGATCGGCGCTATGTGGGGAGACGGCACTGCGGAGGGCACGATGATACTTATTTACGACCCATGGCCGCCCAATCGAGGCGAGATTTATGGAATTATTCTCGGAGACTATACAAGAACAGCGCCCGAAGCGTTTCGGTATATGATCCATCGGTAATACGGGTTCCAGCTGAAGCATGAACGTTAAGAAGCTATAAGTGCGCGTCGCAGCATACCAACTTCCGGTCAAACCAGAATATTGCTATCTGAGCGACCCAATCAAGACGATCGACTGCATAAAATGTGGTTTTTGGGTGGGCTTCTCAAAACCACTTTCGCAGAAAATATAATTTCACTCACGTCAATGTTGGGACTGTAAAAGGCAATCTTGAGATTAATTCGTTAATTCCGCTGGTGGAGCCCAAGGGATCTAACCCCTGACCGCATTTGGCTGTCACAATTTAATGACGTTTCCGAAATCGTGTCTGCAGTGGGTCTAAAATGAAGGTTTTTTCGTCTTAAAGAATTATTGTAAGTTGTTGAAAAGAATGGTGCACCCGGCATGATTCGAACATGCGACCCCTTGATTCGTAGTCAAGTACTCTATCCAACTGAGCTACGGGTGCGTCAAGAATGATTAGCCTACAAACGTTGTCATTTTATGTCAAGCCGAAGGGTAGTAAAAGGAATTACCAATCGGGCAAAACAAAGGTCTGAAGGAAGATCTTAAATCTCAAATTTAAGATCTCAGATTTCGGATCTCAGATCTCAAACTTTAGATCTCAAAATTTCAATTTTAAGACCTCGAATTTCAAATCTCAAATTCTAAAATTCAGGTTTAACCGTTTGGAAAGAAAACGCCCTCTATTTCGCAAAATATCCCGGACGCGTTCGCGAGATCAATTCAGGACGGCTGACTTCGATCTTGATCTCCCGCCATTTACCGTCACGGTTGTCGTTTCGCGGCTGATATTCGATCGTGTATAGTGCGCGGACATCAGCAGCGACCTCGGCATAAAGCCGACCCATTTCTTCCAGACGGTTTATCGCGTTAAGAGTACCGCCGGTTCGGTCCGCAAGAATCTTTAGTCTTGAGCGGGCAACCGAAAACATCTCAACCTGGATCGGTAGCGGATCAGCAAGATTTGCCGGATCCCCTGTCGGAAGTGCAAGCGGGTAGATGGTCACTCCCAATGCGTCGGCTTTATTGAGGATCTCACTTAGCACTGTATTTTTTTCAGGGTCGATCGAATTCGGCATACTGGAATCTTCCAATTTTGAGAGAAACTCTCTGTCCTGATCACGAATTCCCGAATCCACACCGTCTGTTAAAACGATCACTGCTTTTCTACGGTTTTCTTCCTTAGCTAGCTTTTTTAGTGAAAGGTCGATCGCCTTATAAAGCTGTGTTTTTCCGCGTCCGTTTGCCGAATCAATTGAGTGGAGCAAGATCTTGCGATCATTCGTAAAGTCGTTCAATAGGTTAACTTTGTCATAAAACTCGATCACAGCAACGCGATCTTCAGGGGCCAGTGCATAGATAAAACGCAGGGCTGAAATACTGATCGTTTCGCGAAAACCGAGTGTGGATCCGCTCATGTCGAGGATCATGACGACGGAAAATGGAGCCGCAGTCGGAGCAAATCTTACGATCTCCTGCTTAACGCCATCCTCGTAGATCGCAAAGTCACTTTGATTCAGGCTCTTAATAGGCTGCCCCGAACGATTTACGACCCCAACGTTTAACCGGACGATTGCAGAATCCACGTTGATCACGTCATCATCCTGAGCAAGCAATGAAATAGACGAAAAAAGAAGGAAAATAATTGTAAAAATTAACTTAAAATAGCGCATAATAAACAATACACAATCAGACGCAATAAAATAATCCGCGGTTGCACGGATGCAATCTTAGAATATCTTAACATCTGAGCGGTGATGGGTTATAATAATCACGATCTCAATGAAACTCACGGCATAATAGACGAAACGCTCATCACCTGAAACACGTGGTTTCGTTTTAATGCGATAAGATAGGGGAAAAATCATGTACAAGCCCACGTATTGTTGTGATTGCGGGGAGAAGATCGAACGTTTAAATTGGAGTGTGTTGACAAACAGGCGTTTTTGCGAGTTTTGCGAAACCGAACATAACCTCGATATATTGGTAAGAAAGGTTGCGGTAGTCTTATTAACTTTATTTGGATTTTTTGGGATCGGAAGTTATCTGGTTTCGGGCGATCAGACTAATGAGACCGCTGATTCGAATGAAGGGATAAACTTTGAAAAGAGGTCGGCTGATGAAAAAGACGATCTTGAAAACCCTTCCGCGAGACCAGAAGAAAGTCCGCCGCCCGAAAAAAGAGAATCAGTTGGAAGCAGGGAACCGCCGGAATTAGAAGCAAAAACTG
>JBGTEI010000386.1:0-4931 GCA_041747875.1 Pyrinomonadaceae bacterium
TTTGCCCGATGCGTCAGCCAGGATCCTTGATCTAAAACCCCACGATCTTGCTTTCTTCCCTGAAAAAACCGGCAATTCAATTATCGAATCGCAAATTCGTGAAGGCGAAAACGGAAATATTATCGTCAGCGAAACTTATAAGAACGAAACATCAGGTGAAACCCGGACTGAAGAAACTTTGGATCTCAGCGTAAAACCAAATGATCCGGGAAAGCCGCGGATCGCAATATTTAAAGGTGATTCCGGAGGCACTGAAGGAGCGTGGACATTAGATGTTCAACACTCCAGCGGATCTATAGCGAATTTTATAGCAGCCACCAGGATCCGGAATTTATTGATCAGCTTTGGGATCCTGGCGCTGCTCGCGGTTAGCATGCTTCTTATTTTTGTAGTTTCGCAGCGGGCGAAGAGGTTGGCGCAAAGACAGGTCGATTTTGTTTCGTCGGTTACTCACGAGTTTCGAACGCCGCTTTCTGTAATATATTCCGCGGGAGAAAACTTGTCGGATGGAGTGATCGACGAGAAAGAAAAAATTTATCGCTACGGTAATTTGATCAAAAATGAAGGAAAGAAACTTTCCGAAATGGTCGAACAGATCCTCGAATTTGCGGGTGCGAGATCGGGAAAAAGAAAGTACGATCTTGGTCGGGCGGATGCGAAAAAAGTTATCGACGATGCGTTAGCAGAATGCAGTCACACGATAAAAAATACCGGGTTCGTCGTAGAAACTGTAGTTTCCGATGACCTTACTTACTTTAAAGGAGATGAAAAGGCTTTGACTCAGGCCGTGCAGAACATCATCAATAATTCGTTAAAGTACAGCAACGGTAATAAGTGGTTAAGAATTACGGCAAACCGGGATGCAAAGTGGGTCAGGATCTCGGTCGAAGATAAAGGAATCGGAATTTCTTCAAAAGATCGAAAATATTTGTTTGAACCTTTTTATCGTTCGGAAAGTGTTGTCGATGAACAAATAAGCGGAAATGGATTAGGTCTGAGTCTGGTTAAGCAGATCGTCGACGGACACGGCGGAAAGTTAGAAGTTGAAAGCGAACTCGGTAAAGGAAGCAAATTTGTGATTCTTTTACCGGTGAACGGGTAAGGCGATCGAAATTATTTTAATGAAGAAGATCTTAATAGTTGAAGATGAGGAAGGCTTGATCATCACGCTTTCGGACCGCTTGCAGAACGAGGGCTTTGCCGTCAGCGTTGCTCGAGACGGTGTGGAGGGATTTGAAACTGCCGAAAACGGAAGATTCGATCTTATCGTTCTCGATCTCATGCTGCCGAAGAAAAACGGGTTTGATGTGTGCCGCGATCTCAGGAAAAATGGAAATGAAACTCCGATCTTAATGCTGACGGCAAAAGGTGAAACGATCGATAAAGTTTTGGGACTAAAACTTGGAGCCGATGATTATTTGACCAAACCTTTTGAGGTGATGGAACTTCTGGCAAGGATCGAGGCACTTTTAAGAAGAACAAACCGGAGCGTGAGTTCTGAGACATTTTGGTTTGGCGATGTTGAAGTCGATTTCAATCGCGTTGAGGTTCTTAAGAATTCTGCGATCGTCGAACTTTCCGCGATGGAATTTAAGCTTCTTCAGTTTTTGGTTCAGAATCGCGGAAATGTTCATTCGCGGGATGATCTTTTGGACGCCGTATGGGGTTATGACGCAATGCCGACAACGCGAACGGTAGATGTTCACATTGCGTGGTTGCGGCAAAAACTCGAAACAAACCCGAAGCATCCCAAATTTATTCAAACCGTTCATGGAATGGGATATAAATTTATTGACTGATCACTCAGATTTCCGGGAAATTCTTACGACCGGATCGTTATCCCAAAATCATTAGAAATTAGCCCTCGGTTCCCGGCATAGAGATCTCGCGCCGCGCTACACCTGATTTTTTGGCCGCTTTTTCAACCCGTTTTGAAACCGCTTTTGCGACCCGCTTATCAAATACGGACGGAATAATATAGTCGTAGTGAAGCTCGTCCTCAGAAATAATTCCGGCGATCGCATTAGCGGCGGCGAGTTTCATTTTTTCGTTTATTTGCGAAGCTCTGCAATTTAGTGCTCCGCGGAATATTCCTGGAAAGCATAAAACGTTATTTATCTGGTTCGGATAATCTGATCTTCCGGTTGCCATCACAGCGACGTGGCCCGCCGCCTCCTCCGGGTAAATTTCAGGATCGGGATTCGCCATTGCAAAAACAATCGGATCTTTCGCCATCACCTTTAGGTCATCAACGCCAATAACTTTCGGAGCTGAAAGCCCAAAAAAGACATCGGCACCTCTTATCACTTCGTGAATATCGCCTTGTTCGTTTTCAGGATTAGTGTTTCGCGCAAACCAATCTTTCACCCAGTTCATGTTCTCGGTACGGCCCCGATAGATCGCGCCGCTCGTATCGCATCCAACCACATTTTTAACGCCCGCTGCCATGATAATCTTTGAACATGCGACACCCGCAGCACCGATTCCATTTACGACTACCTTTATGTCTTCCATTTTCTTGTCGACAAGTTTCAGGGCGTTTATAAGCGCAGCAAGTACAACGACCGCTGTTCCATGTTGGTCGTCATGAAAGAC
This sequence comes from Pyrinomonadaceae bacterium, assembly GCA_041747875.1. Taxonomy (GTDB): domain Bacteria; phylum Acidobacteriota; class Blastocatellia; order Pyrinomonadales; family Pyrinomonadaceae; genus Aridibacter. The sequence continues at coordinate 2,596 of JBGTEI010000386.1, forward strand.
CGGTATATCCAGTTCTTCTTTGAGCCGTTCCTCGATCTCAAAACAGCGCGGTGCAGAAATATCTTCAAGATTAATCCCTCCGAATGCGACCGCGATGTTTTTTATGGTTTGAACGATCTCGTCAGGATCTTTTGTATCGAGACATATAGGAAATGCATCAACACCGGCAAATTCTTTAAATAACTGAGCCTTTCCTTCCATCACCGGCATAGCGGCAGCGGCACCGATATTTCCTAAACCTAAGACCGCGCTGCCGTCTGAAACAACTGCTACCGTGTTCTTTTTTATCGTGAGCGTATAAGCCTTTTCAGGGTCTTTGTGGATCGCTTCGCACACTCTGGCAACACCGGGCGTATATGCCATTGAGAGGTCAGCTCTAGTTTTCAGCGGGATTTTCGAAACCATTTCGATCTTTCCGCCGAGGTGCATGAGAAATGTACGGTCAGAGATATGTACTACTTCCACTCCGTCGATCTGATTTACGGCATCAGCGATCTCTTTATCATGCTGTTCCGAAAACGCGTTGACGGTGATGTCGCGAATGATAAAACCTTCACCAACGCGGACAATATCGATGGCGCCAATATCTCCGCCGATCTTTCCGATCATCGTTGTGATCTCGCCTAATTTTCCCGGCTTATTATCTATCTGGACACGCAGCGTTAAACTGAAACTTGGACTTGGAGTTTTTTGATCTTGCACAATGAAAACCTACTTATGATTGAAGTTAGTAAAAAAGTTTAGATTACTCTATTAGGTTTGAATGAAGCAAACCGCAGTTTATTTCGGGTTCCTTGATTATTTCATACCGCAATTACGAGATCGGTCGGATGAGGCCCTTTAAGACGCCCAATATTTCCACTCTATCGGCAGTTAGTACAATGCTTTTAAATTTTTCATTCGCAGGACGGAGTTCAATATTTGCGCCTTGACGGTAAAACTTCTTAAGAACCACCCGTTCTTCATCGATCAGCGCGACAACACATTCGCGGTCACGTGCAAATGTTCTGGTTTCGATTATTAATATATCGCCCTCGCGGATCTGTTGTTCGATCATAGAATCATTTGGAACGGGAAACGCGCGAAGATCTTTTGCTGAAATTGAGTTCAAAAAGATATTTGCCAAAATCGGCGGATTCTTTTCAAACCATTCTTTAACATTTTCCGGAGTTTCAACTCCGTCCGGAAATTCGAGCCAGTCTATCTGACTGATCAGGTCGCTTTCGAAATCTTCCTGCGTCAGGCTGATACGAAAAGTACCATTTTCACGGGACCTCGTAAGGAATCCCTGTTTCTCAAGTGCGTCGATATGTTTGGCGATCGCACCCTTCGAACGTACGCCGATCGCGCGCGCGATCTGTTGATATGAGGGTTCATAGCCGCGTTCGCTGACGAATTTTGTTATATATTTCAAAACATCGTGCTGGCGTCTGGTTCGTGTGTGCATTGATTTGATTCTATTTTCGTGCGTTTTAATAAGTCAATCGGATTTAAGTAACTTTGCTCAATTCTTACCGCTGTTTGCAAATTAGGTCGACACAAAAAGATTGACGCCCGCAATTGTGTAAAGTTAGAATTAGCACGAACTTATTGAATTAATTTTTCAAATCCCTTTCAGCATTAGATTTTACAAAGACTTATGTCCAAAAGAATAGATGATTTGCTGCGTATGGCGATGAGCTTTGGCGCATCGGATCTGCACTTGCGTGCCGGTTCGTATCCGATCATTCGCGTCAATGGGGATCTGCGCCCCGTATCAAGCGTGGACCGGCTTACTCAACATGAGACTCTGGAAATGGCGTTCTCGATGATGTCCAACGCTCAGAAAATGCATTTTAAAGAGCATTTTGAGGTGGATCTCGGATACGGGGTGTCAGGTCTAGGGAGATTTCGCGTAAATATCTTTCAGCAGCGTAACTCTGTCGGGCTCGTCGCAAGGGTTATTACCGATAAAATGCGAACTTTTAGCGAACTCGGGCTGCCTTTGGTTTTAAGTGAGATCGCAGACGAAGAACGCGGATTAGTGATCGTATCCGGAACAACCGGTATGGGAAAATCGACGACGCTTTCGGCGATCATCGATTATATAAACTCAAGCCGCAGTTCACATATTGTCACGATCGAAGATCCGATAGAAGTCCTTCATAAGGACAAAAAATCCTACATCACGCAGCGGGAGGTGGATGTAGATACAAGGAGCTATTCGGAAGCGTTGAAGGGTGCGATGCGGCAGGATCCAAACATCATTCTCGTCGGGGAAATGAAGGACGCCGAAACGATCGAAACTGCGCTGACGGCGGCTGAAACCGGGCATTTGGTGCTTTCTGCAATGGGGA
>JBGTEI010000387.1:0-3926 GCA_041747875.1 Pyrinomonadaceae bacterium
GACTGCTTTACAGTTTTGGTTATTTCCGCCAAAAGATCGGGCACGATGGATGGCAGCAGGAAAATTATCACGACGTTTTTGATTATCAGCGAGCGCTTACGCCCGTTATAGATGCGGACGGGGAACGCGTGTTGATAAATGTCGATATCGCCGGACGTTCTGTTTCGGCTCAAATTTGGCTTGCCAGAGTTGGAAGGATCTCGCTTTACCTACTTGATACCGATGTGCCGCAAAATAATCAAATTGACCGCCTGATAACAGGACATCTTTATGGCGGAGACAGTGAAACGCGGGTTGTACAAGAGAAGGTCCTTGGGATCGGCGGTGTTCATTTACTCCGAAAGCTCGATATTACGCCCTCTGTCTACCACCTTAATGAAGGACATTCGGCATTCCTAACGCTTGAATTAGCAAGAGAATGCATTGCAGGCGACGAACATTTGACATTTGACGGCGCGATCACTCAGGTCCGCGCAAAATGTGTTTTCACAACACACACGCCCGTCGCCGCAGGTAATGATAATTTTCCGCCCGAACTGATCGAAGAATATTTTGACGATTCCTTTCTTGAATCGATAAAACTTAACCGGCACGATTTTCTCGCGTTGGGAAGAACAAAACCGGAGGATTCAGCGGAATGGTTTGGAATGACGCCGTTGGCAATTAGGATGGCACGCTCTGCAAACGGCGTTAGCGAAAAGCACGGGGAAGTTTCCCGTGATCTTTGGCTCAAAATGTTCCCCGATATAACCGCAACTAAGGATGTCCCGATCGCGCATGTCACAAACGGCGTTCATCCGCCGACGTGGATCGCTTCGCCATTTAAACGGCTTTTTGAAAAATACGTTGGGTCGAACTGGTCCGAGGTGATAAATAACCCGACGGAATGGAAAAACGCCGTAAATTCGATTCCGGCGGAAGAAATTTGGCAAACGCATCAATCGTTAAAAAGTTTACTCGTCGCGTTTGTTCGCGAGCGAACGTTGCGACGAAATACCGGCCATTATGAAACCATAAACGAGCGTGTCGACACCGATAAACTTTTCGACGAAAAGGTTCTGACGATCGGGTTTGCACGGCGCGTCGCGGCATATAAACGGTGGAATTTGATCATGTCTGATCTGCCGCGTTTGCTTAGAATTGTTGACAGCGCCGAGCGACCGGTCCAATTCGTATTTGCCGGCAAAGGTCATCCGCAGGACAGAAAAGCCAAAAAGATCCTTCAGAATTTGATGAGTATCAATCACGAATCAAACTGGCAGCATCGCGCGGTATTTATCGAGGATTATGATCAGGAAGTAGCGCGTTATCTCGTACAGGGCGTAGATGTCTGGATGAACGTACCGCGACGGCCGCTTGAAGCTTCAGGTACAAGCGGACAGAAAGTTGCGATGAACGGCGGATTGAATTTCTCGGTTCTCGATGGCTGGTGGATCGAAGGTTTTAACGACGTAAATGGTTTTGCCATCGGTGGTGTAAATGACGTCGCTGAAGATGACCATACAAATGATGAAAGCGATGCCGAAGCACTGTATACCGTCCTTGAAAACATGATAATCCCCGATTATTATGAGCTTGACGAAAGCGGATTGCCCGCGAAATGGATATCAAGAATGAGAAATGCGATCGCTACTCTAACTCCGCAATTTAGTAGTGATAGAATGGTTAAAGACTATTTTGAGCAGATATATACGCGGAATTAGTACGTCATCTCACATTCACTTTAGGATATGTCCGAAATCGAATTTAATACAAATGTCATAAAGCCGATCGAATGCTACAAGGAAGGATGGCAATTGATCAAAGGACAGTATTGGCTGTTGTTTGCGATCACGGTGGTTGGAGCAATGATCGGCGGAATCAGTATGTATATTTTGATCGGCGCAATGATTTGCGGGATCTTCCTTTGTTTCTTTAAGGCGATCGACGGCGAAAAGGTGGAATTTGAGGATCTGTTTAAGGGCTTTGGCTTTTTTCTGCCGAGTTTGCTGGTCACGATACTTTTTATAGTTCCGACCATTATCGTCTTCTCTCTTATGTATTTTCCTCTCGTTATGGCGGGTTTGATGGGAACAAGACTCGGCGAAGAAGAACTCTTTGCTTTGTTAGCCGGAACGTTTGCGGTTGATTTCGTGATCATGATATTCATGGTCTGTTTTCATACACTCCTCCTTTTTGCGTATCCGCTTATTGTTGACAAGAACCTTTCGGGCGCTGCCGCGATAAAACTAAGTTTCCGGTCAGTTTGGAAAAATCTGCGAGGAGTTGCGGGTTTATGGGGGATCGGATTTCTCATCTCCTTACTCGGGATTTTCCTTTGTTTTGTAGGAACATATTTTGCGATCCCGATCATCATTGCCGGAAATGTGGTCGCATTTAGAAAAGTTTTTCCGTCGACTGGCGGATCCATCAATCATCCTCCCTCACCGGAGAATTACTTCGAATTAGGAAATAATTAATACAATGAGTGCGAACTTCAAAGAAATTTACACAACTGAAGCATTAGAACAACTTTTCAGCGAATCTCATAGCAAACCAATTGTTTTTTTCAAGCACAGTATTACGTGCCCGATCTCGAAAAACGTTTTCCGTGATGTATCGAGCGTCAACTCAGATATTTGGGTAATGATAGTTCAGGACGCACGTATTGTGGCGAATGAGATCTCCGAAAAAACCGGGATCCGACATGAATCGCCTCAAGCGATTATTGTCCGCAATGGTGAGGTTATTTATCATTCGTCTCATTACGATATTACAGCCGCGGACGTAGAGAATATCCTGGCGTCTGAAATGACAAAGATATGATCGAACCGACTCAAATTCTGGAAGAAAGTGATTCGAAATTGTCGATCACATGGTCTGACGGCAAAGAATCCAGCTATACCGCCGCTGAACTTCGTCGTTCGTGTCCGTGTGCGAGTTGTATCAATGAATGGACCGGCGAAAAAATGTTGAAAGACGATTCGATCTCCGAAGATCTGATCATATCGAAAACGTCTATCGTTGGAAGATATGCGCTGAATTTTCAGTTTTCCGACGGCCATGAAACCGGGATCTTTAGTTTTCGATTTTTACGCGATCTAAGCGAGGGTAGTTAAAATGAACGAACGTGATATTTTTGACGAACGACAGGAAACAAAAACCGCAAGTTTTTCCTGCACATACTGCCGCGAACGTAATGATTACGACGTGCGCTGGTTAAAACGGACAAAAAAGAAACGTCCAAACGGGCGTATGAATGAAACCGAGCGAATGCAGTTTGAGAAATCCCGCGATTATATGGTGCGTGTCGATGACGTTTTAATGTGTAAAAACAATCGCTGCCGCAAGCGTTTCGATATTCCGTCTTCACAATCGATCGTCTTTATTTAAACTGACAATTCCATTAAGATCTTCCCGAAAAATCTTCTCTCTTGTATGTCGATTGTGATAACCTGTCGTTAATCAATCGACATTGGAGGTGAGAAGAAATGAAGGGAAAGCAACTGGAATTTTACGCGAATCAGCCCGTGGCTGACGAAGACGTCCAAGACCTTATCAACGAAGAAATTTCTCACGCTCCGCAGGCACCCCGCGAATTAGCAGAACGGCTCGCCGAGCACCATTCTTCATCTCCAAAAGATTCCGGCGGCGATATTGATGCTGAATGGGAAGAAGTAAATTCGAGCGGCGCGGAAAGCGTTTTTGGTCATAACCCCACACCCGATCAATCGGACGTGGAAGACAATGCTCATGCTATGGGGATCAATTTTGAAGATAATGAGATCCTTGATTTCGAAAAAAAGATCCAACAGCGGGATGATCGACGGTTTGAAATGGATGAAGGGTCTAAAAGTAAAGGTGACAGTATTTAAGTGCAAAATATTCCCAATCCTCAAAAAATAAATGTGTTTATGAATTACTAATTATTACCCAACATTGATCTT
>JBGTEI010000388.1:0-4858 GCA_041747875.1 Pyrinomonadaceae bacterium
CCCAAACCATTTATATGAGAAATGATTATCTCTTTTTCACCTTCCGAACAAACAATCGTCATCCCGATCCCCATATTGAAAGTTCGAAACATCTCTTTATCTTCAACGTTTCCAAGTCTTTGCATTACGCCAAAAACCGGAAGCTCATTCCAGGTGCCGCGTTTTATTTCAACCGAAACATTCTCCGGAAGAATCCTAGGGATATTTTCAAGAAGTCCGCCGCCGGTGATGTGCGCGAGACCTTTGATCACATCGCTGCCGAGCAAACCTTTGAGAACAGGAAGATAACTTCGGTGAGGTTTGAGCAAAACTTCACCTACCGTCTCGCCATTCAATCCATCTACTTTTTCATCTACACCGTATCCGCCGATTTCAAAAAACAATTTGCGCGCAAGCGAATAACCATTTGTATGAAGCCCAACCGAAGGCAATCCTAAAACAACATCGCCGGATTTAATATTCTTCCCGTCTATCACCTTCGATTTGTCTACAACGCCGACAATAAATCCGGCCAGATCATATTCACCATCAGAATAAAAACCCGGCATTTCCGCGGTTTCGCCGCCAAGAAGCGCACAACCGTTTTCCTTACAAGCGATCGCTAAACCTTCGACGACCGAAGCGGTTACATCGGCGGACAATTTCCCGGTCGCAAAATAATCCATAAAGAAAAGCGGTTTTGCGCCCTGTACCAAAATATCGCCGACACAATGATTTACAAGATCCTGCCCGATCGTATTGTGGATATTTGTCTCAAACGCGATCTTTAATTTTGTCCCAACGCCGTCTGCCGAAGCGACGAGTATAGGATCCGGCATCTCCGGAAATTTTGCGTCAAACATCCCGCCAAAACTTCCGATATTTGTCAAAGTTCTTGCGTTAAATGTAGATTTTGCAAACGCACTGATCTTCTTGACCGCCTCATTTGCCTCATCGATCGAGACGCCCGCGTCTGAATATGAAACTGGTTTTGTCATAATTGAATGCGATTATAAACCGCCGTCCGAAATTTCACCATTCGAAGGTCCAAAGCTTCCGAAAGCTGACTACCTTCTTTTAATTTCGCCTATTCTCGTCTTCTTTTCCATTTTCACTTTTTCACCTTATTCACCTTTTCACCTTTTTCTTCTTCGCGCCCTTTGCGCCTTCGCGGTAAACTTCTTCTTATCTTCCGGAGTCACCTAAGCGTTCCGAAAAATACTAAACTCCCGCGCCAAAATCTCCTCAAATTCCGCTTCCGATCCAACTGCTACTTCATTCTTTTCGCCGTTTGCAGTTTCGATAAACAAACTATCGGTCAATGTTTTTCGACCACTTTCCGTCATCACGGAACAAAGTCTTCCCTTTGTAAAATGAGATTCGGGTGACGTCTGGTGAAATTCGCACATCCCGGAATATTCTTCCAGCGACCGGGCAGCAGGCTTAAAAATATAAACACTTTTCCATTCAGTTTCGTTGAGTTTCTTTACCTCGAGATATTCTTCATAAAACTCCGAGATCTTAAATTTGCCGTTCAAGTCATCCTGCTCGAGTTCGATTTCAAGTTTCAAAGGCCCGGCCGTAAAATCCCCAAACCCCACATCAGAGAGATATTCAGACCGGTCAGCTTTTACAATCAGCGCCATATGATCAAATTCCGGTCCAAAATCTCCATCGCCTTTTGCCGCCCGCGCCGAGATCGTCCTTGTTTCAAATCCAAGACTGCGGAGCAGTTCGTTAAACCCGCTGTTTAGCTCGTAGCAAAACCCGCCTCTATTGTTTTCCACTATCTTTCGATAGAATAGACCGACATCCAAAATTATCTTTGTGCCCGAATGGATGTCCAGATTCTCAAACGGCACATTGAGTAGATGCTGTTTTTGAAGACGCTTTAGAATATCGAGCGCATTACCATTTGGCAGATCTTCGACCCCAATTCTTCGAAGATATTTTTCCTTGTTCATATAGTAAGTAATTATAATCGAGCATTATTTACCCGCAAAAGTTAAGATTACGATATTGACGCGAAATGGCCTGGGCGTTTAGCATTTTAAAGAGAGGACATTTTATGAGCTTTACTTTGATCGGTTTGAGTACGGAAAATTACGAATTTCCGGCAAGCGTCTGGAACTGGAAAACTGCGCTTGAAATAATCAAATCATACGACATTGTTGCAGACGGAACGCTGCGCGAAATGGTTTCGAATGCATCGGGCGCCTCTATCTCCGACGATGAAGCCCAACTTATCGGCGCAAGAATTCGTAATGAACTTCTGCCGAAGCTTGCGCCAAACAAACGCATATTTTCCGATCTAAGTATTACGGATAAACCAGATGATGGAGTGATATATAAAGATAAAGACGAACAATGGAAAAATTACAGCGCGAGTCACGATTGGCTCGAAGAGTTTTCCGATTTCTGTCTGAAGTCTAAGGGTTTTCAGGTTTTTTAAACACTATTGATGTATTTTCTTCTCGTATTAATTTTTCAATCAAGCGATTTTCTCGGCATAAGCGGTTGGCTTTGGCTGCAGCTTATTTCGCTCGTTCTCTTGGCTACCTTTCATGGTTATGGAGCGGCATGGCTGGCAGTACGGATGCTTTTTAGACCGCGAAACCCGGTAAAACTTCTTGGTTTAACCATTTTCCCGCAGGGAATGATTCCGCGGCACCGCTCGCGTCTCGCAAACACTATAGGAAAAGCGGTTGGGGATGAACTGGTTTCTCAGGAAACCATCCTCGAAGAATTGTTTGAAAAGGAATTTCTACATCAAAAGATCCAGGGCGTCGTGGATTCATACACCGAAGAACTGCTTTCACAAAATTACCCTTCATTGGTCGAAGCTCTTCCCGGGCCGTTGCGAATCACCGTTTTGGATTCCATCTCTGCGATCCAATCAAAGATCGGTTCTTATCTGGATCATATTGTAAAAAGCGAAGAAACACTGCAGTCAATAGAAGGATTTGTCGGGAGGCGCGTCGACGAAGTTTTGTCTCAAACCGTTTCCGAAGCGTTTACGGATGAAAGTTACAACGACATATTAGACTTTCTTGAAACACGGATCGGCACCGCTTTACACGAACCCGCACTTGAAACAAAGATCGGAGAATTTATCAGCAAACGTGTCGACGACCTCGCAAATACTCAGACTCCATTATCCGGGATGTTTACGGACGATGCGATCCTTCTCCTAAAAGAAAAAGCCGTCGAACAGATAAAACCGATCATTCATCAACTTGCCGAACTTGCAACCGAAGACCGGACAAAAGATCAGATCAGCGCACTTATAAAAAAAGAAGTTCACAGCTATTATGAACAGCTTCCTTTTATCAAGAAGATATTTGTTTCGCGCGACAATCTGCTCGGGGAAGTAGATGAACTTGTCGACGAAAGTCTTCCGAAGCGGATCGAAGAAACGCTGCAGGGTGATTTCTTTGCAAATGAAGCGGCAAACTTTGTAAACAAAACGATCGATAATACACTCGCGCGTCCGCTTCCCGATCTGATCGGTCAGATCGCGCCCGACCAACTCGAAAGACTCAAAGTTCAGATCACTAAGAACATCCTGCGCCTGCTTCAGGGTGAAGAAATGCAGCGGTCGATCTCGGCGTATTTAACCGATTCTCTTGAGAAGATCCGCCCGCAGAAGATCGGCGCAATACTCCGTTCGGCACATATTGATGCTGCAGAAAAGATAAAGCATACACTTTCCAAGGGCATTGTTAAGATACTCGGAAATGAAGATACGACCGCAATGATCAATACCGTTTTATCAAAGCAGATCGATGCTCTTCTCCATGCTCCGATCGGAAAACTTTCAAATCACCTCTCAGAGTCACAAATGCGAAACGCCGGAGAATCCATTACGAACACGATAATTTCGGCAGCAAAGGCTAAGCTTCCAGCAGCTATTCAGGAATTTGATATTGGCGGCGTTGTCCGCGATAAAGTGAACAACTATCCCGCCGAAAAACTGGAATCTCTCGTAATGTCGGTCGCAAAAGAACATCTCCGGACGATCGAACTCTTTGGCGCATTGTTTGGTTTTGTAATCGGGATCGGACAGGCGATTCAGTTTTACTACTTCTCCCGGTAGGACTAGAGAAAACTTCGCATTTCTCTGTGGTTTGAATTTGAATCACACAACAGATCTACGGACCGCCATTCATTTACATACAATCCGACGATTCGAATTCCCATGTTAAAAGAATCCATTCTTTCCGCGCCTTTTGTTATTTGTTTTGCTCGTATCTCAAAACTAACCGGATTTGCCAGACAATCAAAGTGACCAACAATGGCGATCACTATCGGATGGTGCGCATTGATCGAAAGTCTTAGTTTTTCAAATATCCGGTAAAAATGATCGCTTTTAGCATTACTGAGAATTTCATCTGCGCCCGGTTCTGTTATTGTATCGATAAAATCAACGTTTGTATGAAGTCTTAACCAATCCGTTGCCGGAGTTTGAGCCCGCCCGTCAATGCAGTTTATTGCAGTCGCAAATTTGTGAAGCTTTTCCATATCGTCCTTTTATTAACCCCTATTCCTCGGGTTTTTTCAAATTTCACAATTAATACGAACTTTTTTCCGGTCAAAAGCGTTCAATTTTGCGGCTATCATTTAACAGTTTATTTCCTGGAGGGATCTATGAAGAAGATCGGTATTATTATATTTATTGTTGCTTTGGCGGTTGGCGTCGTTATTTCAAATTTTTTCTCATTTGGAAAATATGTAGCAAGTTCTCCGCTATCTTTTACATTTGGGTCAAAGGTTAAGGGTTCCGGCAACGTAGTTACCGAAAAGCGAATACTTTCGAATTTTACAGCGCTTGAAGTAAGCGGAGCCTTTGTTGACGTTGAAGTTACAGCGCAGAAGGAAT
>JBGTEI010000389.1:0-4414 GCA_041747875.1 Pyrinomonadaceae bacterium
TTGCGAGATGAACCCGTAACACAAATTTCTTGGAACGACGCGAATGAATATGCAAAATGGGCGGGAAAGCGTCTGCCGACCGAAGCCGAGTGGGAATATGCCGCGCGCGGCGGACTGTCGGAAAAGGAATTTTCGTGGGGCGATGAATTAAGACCAAATGGGAAACCCGTTGCAAATTGGTGGCAGGGTACGTTTCCGCAAAATAACACAAAAGAAGACGGATTTTTGAAACGAGCGCCGGTTGGAAGTTTTGCGCCGAATGGGTTTGAACTATCCGACATGGCCGGCAATGTTTGGGAATGGACTGCGGATTGGTATGGAGCGGATTATTACAAAAAGTCGGCAAGCACCGATCCGCGGGGCGCAGAAAACGGAGCCGAAAGGACTATCCGCGGAGGATCATGGATGTGCGCTGAGAATTTTTGCGCAAACTATCGTGTCGCCGGAAGGAGCCATGCAACGGCTGATTCGGGAATGAACAATCTGGGTTTCCGATGCGCAAAGGACGTCGGAGAGCGGGCAAGATCTAATTTTATAGTGAGCAGATCAAAGAACTAATGAGACTTAAAGACAAAATTGCGATCGTCACCGGCGGCGGAACAGGGATCGGTATGGGTATCAGCCGTTCGCTTGCCGAAGCCGGCGCGCGGGTCGTGATCGTTCAAAGGACGATCGAAAAAGCCGAATCGGCGGCCGATGAACTAAGAGCTGAAGGACATGACATTTTTCCGTTTTGTCTCGATATCCGTTCGCGTGAAGGAGCACAGGAACTCGCCCAAAAAACGATCGAGAAATGGGGACAGATCGATGTTCTAGTCAATAACGCGGCTGCAACGGGCGCCCGTTATTCGGCTCCTTTTTTGGATTTTACCGATGAGATCCTGGACGAGATCATTGATATAAATCTTAAAGGAACATTTATCTGTTCGCAGGAAGTCGGCAGAACGATGAAGGATCGCGGCGGTTCGATAATCCACATTTCTTCGGTTGGTGCATACGCCGCTCAGGAAGGTGCGGTCGCCTATTGCGCGACAAAATCGGCGCTCCTCGGGCTGACAAAAACGATGGCTTTGGAACTTGCCCCATTTAATATCCGCGTCAACGGGATCGCACCCGGCGATATCAGGACAGATACAAGCGAAAATGTTGTAAGCGAGAAAAAGGATCGGGGACTTTCGGGAAATTATACGCGGCGGATCCCGCTAAACAGACGCGGAGCGCCAAACGAAGTGGGTCCAACTGCGGTTTTTCTTGCGTCAGATGATTCTTCATATATAACGGGCGAGACGATCATCGTCGACGGCGGATTTTTAATTTACTAGAACGTATTTTTACTTATGAATACAAACGACTTATTTAGACTCGATGAGAAGATCGCGATCGTCACGGGCGGTGCGGGAATTTACGGAGTTCATATTACAAGAGCGCTGGCTGAGATGGGAGCGCACGTTGTGGTGGCCTCGCGGAATCTTGAAAACTGCGAAACCGTGGCGGATGAAATGGGGGCTGAGGGATTAAAGGTTTCGGCGGCACGGCTCGATCTTGGTTCCGGAGAATCGATCACGGCGCTTCGCGACGAGACCGTGGCGGAATTCGGAAAGGTTGACATACTTTTTAATAATGCGGTTGCGCGATCGGGCGGCGATCCTTCGACCGTAACCGAAGAAGACTGGGTTTCGGCGATGGAGATAAACTCAACCGGTTTTTTTCTCGCAAGCAAGATCCTTGGCGAACAGATGATCAAACAAAGGTCGGGTGTGATGGTAAATATCTCGTCGATCTACGGCGTCGTCGGGCCAAACTTTAACATTTACGAAGGGACCGATATTACAAGCCCCGCAAATTATGCTTTTGCAAAAGGCGGAATGATCAATTACACGCGATATGCAGCGAGCTACTACGGCAGATATGGGATCCGCGTAAATGCGATCAGCCCGGGCGGTTTCCAAACCGATCAGCCCGAAAGATTTATCGAGAATTATTCAAAACAGACACCGCTTGGGCGTCTTGCGACAAACGACGATATCAAGGGCGCCGCGGTTTTTCTGGCGTCAGACGCTTCAAGTTATATCACCGGACAGAATTTAATGGTTGACGGAGGATGGACTGCGATATAAGCAGCTTTTATAAATTATATGAAATTAAAAGGAATTGTTCCGCCGATCGGGACACCGATCACAGCGGATGAAAAGGTAGATGAACAAGGGCTTCGAAATCTTGTTCGCCATCTGCTTGATGGCGGCGTCCACGGGGTTTTCGTAAACGGCACGATGGGCTGCTGCGCGCTCCTTTCGGACGATCAACAATTGCGGGCGATCGAGATCGTCTCGGACGAGGTTGACGGAAAAGTTCCGGTCATGGCAGGGGTTTCGGATTCGGGCACGAGCCGCGTGATCAAAAAGATCAAAGCGGCTGAGAAATTCAATATAGATCTTCTGACCGCCGTTCCGCCGTATTATTTTGCGCTCAATCAGGAACAGGGAAAAAGCTTCTTTCGCGATATCTCGCAGGCGGCGCAAAAGCCGGTGCTTATCTACAACAATCCTTATCTTACAAAGTTTGATTTTGAGATACCTTCGATCCTTGAACTCGCCGAGGAGCCAAATCTCGTAGGGCTTAAGGAAACAAATCAGGACTGCAACCGCTGGACAAAGCTTTTTGCTGCGTTTCGCGGACATGAAGATTTCAGCATTATGCTCGGCACCGAACTTCTAATTCCTCAGGGAATGTTGATGGGTGCGGACGGTGCGATCGGCGGTGCGCATAATATCGCGCCTCGATTTGGCGTTGAACTCTACGAAGCCGCAGTCGCCGGAAATTATGAGAAAGCGCACGAGATCAGCCGCAAGCTTGCAGACGTCTGCAAAATTTTTGAATACGGCGCAATTTGGGGCGGTTTTGAAGCAGCGCTTCAGACGCTTGGGATCTGCGATCAAACGGTTTTCGCGCCTTATCAAAAAGCAAGCGATGAAGACCGCGGACACGTCAAAGAGATCCTTGAAAACTGCGGACTTTTGGAACGCGAAACACTTTCGAAAACGGAAGCAATATAAGCTTATGCGGAAAAGGAGCGAACAAACTTCTTACAGCATTAACTGGTTTTTAGTGGGACTTATTGTCGTTTTCTGCGGTCACGCTGATTCGCAGACTCCGGGAGAATACAAGAATGCCATCGCGAAAGGTAAAACGATAATTACGGATACGATGGCAAAACAGAAGATCCCGGGTTTATCGATCGCGGTCGCGGTTAATGGAAAGATCATTTGGTCTGAAGGTTTTGGGGTCGCCAATCTTGAAAATCAGATTCGAACTACTCCCGCGACGCGTTTTCGTATTGCGAGTGTTTCTAAAACTTTCACATCCGCCGCAATGGCGAAATTATACGAGCAGAGCAAATTAGATCTGGATGCACCCGTTCAAACGTATGTAACGGATTTTCCGCTCAAAGAACGAAAGATCACCGCGCGTCAATTGGTCGGTCATTTATCGGGAATTCGTCATCTTCGGCGGGATCAGGACGAAGCAAAAGATGAATTTTATGATCGAAAGAATTATTACGAAAATGTCGCGGAAGCGGTGGAATTCTTTAAGAATGATCCGCTCGATTTTGCTCCCGGATCAAAATACGGCTATTCATCTTTTGGATTTACATTACTGAGTGCCGTAATCGAAAACGCGGGTAAACAAGATTTTTTGACATACGTCCGGCAGGAGGTTTTTCAGCCGCTCAAAATGCTTGATTCAGCAGCCGATGACAACCGAAAGATAATTCCGAACCGTGCCGGGTTTTATTCACTGGATGTAAACCTCAATGTTATCAACGCTCCGTATATCGATCAGAGCAGAAGCTGGGCGGGCGGCGGATTTCTTTCAACATCGGAAGATATGGTTCGTTTTGGGTCGGCGTTTTTGAAACCGGGATTTTTAAGAGCGGAAACGCTGAAGGAAATGTTTACTTCTCAAACGACCGATGACGGCAAAGAAACCGGTGTCGGCTTTGCCTGGCGAATAAAGAAAGATCCCGATGGTCGGCTTTTCTACAATCACCCGGGTGAAAATGTAGGCGGAAGATCATATTTAATAATTTATCCGAAAGAAGGAATGGTCATCGCGATGGCACATAACATTACCGGCGCACATTTGGGTTCGATCACGGAGATCTCAAAACTCTTCCTTAATGACGAAATGGTGAGAAATACAAGATTACAATGAAGATCACGGATCAAATTTACATCGTTGGAAGCCTTCAGCTCGGAATTTCGGGGCGTTGGGACAGCCACGTCTATCTTGTAAAAGGACCGGACGGACTCGTTATGATCGATGCCGGCGGCGGAACGGATTGCGACAGGATCTTTGAAAATATCCGAAGCGACGGCCTTAATCCGGCAGATATCAAAACCCTGCTGCTTACCCA
>JBGTEI010000390.1:0-3349 GCA_041747875.1 Pyrinomonadaceae bacterium
AAAGTCGTTTGGTTATGCGTTTCGTTTGCAACGTTTTCAAGCAATATTTTTCCGCCATACAACTCTGCTGCTCTACGGCTTCCTATTGCACCTTTTTGGGCGTCTGTTTCCGAAATGATCCGTTTGATACTCGAAGCCGTGTCTGCTCCAACTACCTGCTCAATATCGGGATTATCTGCGAAAAAGTTTCGGCATTGTTTTAACGCCTCCACGTGTGATCGAACGGAAATGATGTCATCCAGATTCGAATTATTTATTCCGACGAGAACGTGGCTGATGTCGATCGCAAGCTCATCGTGAACGCGAAGATCAGTCTGATCAAAAATGCTTAATGAAGAGGCGATATTGCCGATTATCGTATTTCTCACTGGAATCACGGCAAAATCTGCCGCACGCGTTAGAACTGCCTGAAACGTCTCGAAGAACGACGAGTAGCCGCGGATATCAGCGGCAGTTCCAAAAAGCTTCAATGCTGCTTCTTCGCTGTATGAACCGGTAGCACCTTGTATGGCGATCGAATTCATTTGCCGGTTTCGCTCCCCGATCTCAAAAGCTTTTGAGCGACCCCGATTTGAATTGTCCGCGATTCTTTTAGGATCGTGCGGAAGATCTCCGTGATTGATCTCCCGAAATCGTCGCCACGATCGCCGCATGTTCGCATGATCACCTCCGTTTCCCGGGACCTATCTATGACCGGGATTCCGGCTTTTGCTTTTAGGGTTCCGATCCGGACCGCGATCTGTGCGCGCCGATCGATGAGCTTCACAATTTGTGCGTCAACCAGATCGATCTCTTTTCGCATTTCATTTAGGTTCATTTCTGTTCTCCAAATACAAAAAAGCCGCGAACTTTAATTGGTTCGCGGCTTTTAGTTACAAAATCTTTTCCTAGTTAGACTCAGGTTTTATGCAACAATAGCCGCTCTCTATAATAGAAAGTAAAATAAAAGCTATTTTTTGCAGCAAATGTTTTCATTGAATCTTGGATCCTTTTTATCAAAAGGAATTCAGTAAACCTAGCAGTATAAAAAATATCTGTCAAGAAAATTTTAGGTTCGGTGAAATTTTCGTTCGATATCCTGAATTGTAAGCCTCAAAATTATCGGCCTGCCGTGCGGACAGGTTGTAGGGGAGTCTGTAACTAAAAGCCTGTCGATCATCCAGTTCATTTTCTCCTGAGTTAGTTTCATATTGATCTTTACAGCGGCTTTACACGCCATCGAGGCCGCAATGTCATCGCGCAAAGTTGCTTTTGCTCCGCCTTTTTTGTCCTTTCCGACCGCATCGAGAATTTCCGAAAACAGATTTCTAACTTCAGACGGAGGCAGGTCGGTTGGAATAGATTTGATCGCGATAGTCCGCCCGGAAAGTTTCATTAACCCGAACCCGTAATCTTCGAGATCGCTTCGGACTTCTTCAAAAGCCAATACTTGCGCCGGCGAAAGATCGATCGTTTCAGGGAGAAGTAAATTTTGTGATTCAATCTTTCTTTCGGCTTCACGCGCGCGAAACTTGTCAAACAGGATCCGTTCATGTGCGACGTGCTGATCTATAAGAAGCATTCCTTCATCATCAACCGCGATTATAAAACTTTCATGCAATTGGCCGAGCGCCTTGATCTTTCCGGCCGAAACATCCTTAACTTCCACAGATCTCGGGATCGCGGCACCTGAGTCAACGGGCGGAAGCACAGAATACTGGTTATGCCCGTAATTTGAAGGAAGAAAAGTCCGCGTTGTGTCAGGATTTTCGGAACGAGCGGATTGATGGGCGGGTTCCGCTGAATAATCTTCAAAAGAATCACGGTCGATCGCCTGATTTTCGAAATCACGCGATACCGCAGGAATTTCAAACTCGATCTTCCCTTGAGACTCTTCGCCGATCAACGGCGACGCAAAACTCGATGATTCTCGAATTTTATTTTCCGGGACTTCCGGTTTGCCGGCTTTTTCGTTTACCGGTCGAATGGAAATTGCTTCGGCCGATTCACGCGCATCTGCAATATCAGCTTCAGTATCTGCAGCACCAACTTTCTCATTCAGAATACCCGCATTTCGGAGAGACTCACGGATCGCTTGTGCGATGACATCTTTCACCGCTTGTGCGCGTCTGAATCTAACTTCGGTTTTAGCGGGATGGACATTGACGTCAATTTCCTCAAAGGGAACATCGAGAAACAAGAACGCAACGGGATAAACGCCGTGCGGCAAAACCGAACGAAAGCCTTCAAGTAAACCGCCGGCGATGATCTTGTCTTTTACAAACCGTCCGTTTATAAAAAAATACTGAGAATCGCGCGTTGTTCTTCGCTCACGCGGAGCCGATACGAATCCATCGATAGTCGCGATAAATTCGCGTCCGCCTTTTACGGGGAGCAAACTTTCGATCATATCCGCTCCAAAGAGTTGGTATGCCCTTTCGCGGAGATCTTTTGCGGGTGAAACGCGAATAGTTTCGCGGCCGTTATTTGTCAGAGTAAATGCGATCTGCGGGTTTGCGAGTGCGTAATGCGTTACCGTATTTGTAACGTGATAGTTTTCCGTCGCCTGCGACCGCATAAATTTTCGCCTTGCCGGAGTGTTGAAGAACAGATCACTGACCGTGATCGTCGTGCCCGTCGGACGTGCGGCTTCTTTTACGTCGACCAATTTACCGCCATCGATCTGTACGCGCGTTGCAGCTTCGTCAAACGGCTTTGTCAGTAACTCAACCCTGGCCACTGACGCGATCGAAGCCATTGCTTCACCGCGAAACCCGAGTGTCTCAATATTGGCGAGATCCTCAAGCGTCGCGATCTTCGACGTTGCATGGCGTTCAAAAGCGAGGATCGCGTCGTCCCGGACCATTCCTTCACCGTCGTCTGTTACACGGATAAGACGTCTTCCGCCAAGCTCGATCTCGATCTTTACGCGTTTTGCCTTCGCATCAATCGAGTTTTCGACGAGTTCTTTGACAACCGAAGACGGTCTTTCGACAACTTCGCCGGCAGCGATCTGGTTTGCTAAATTGTCAGAAAGTATCTTTATCTTACTCATATAAAAAGATGGATGAGTTTTCCTGTAGAAGCCGCACTGAAATTCTAATTATGTTCGGTTTGTAATTCTAGCAGAATAACTGAGAATAGTTTATTGACCCCATACAGACGATCAATACCTGTCCGGAAAATAAGAAATGGAAGCATTAAAAAAACGCATTCTCGCACTGGAAGAAATTTCGAGCGGTCTCGAGCCTTCAGAGGCGACCAGAAATAACTATCAGCAAAAGGTCGCGAAATATGCCGCCGATTTTATCGACCGGCTCGAGACCTCAAAAAGCTATTCAAACAAAAAGGTAATCACAAATCGATTTGC
>JBGTEI010000391.1:0-2967 GCA_041747875.1 Pyrinomonadaceae bacterium
CCTGTTCCGATCGGGATCTGCGGATTTGTAAAGCGCGATAATTTACCCGATGCAGATATCGGCTTTGCATTCCTGCACCAGTATGAAAAGAAAGGATACGCATTTGAAACATCCGATGCGATGATGAAATACGGTGCAGCAGTTTTGGGACAAAGCAGAGTTCTCGCGATCACAACTCAGGATAACGAAAGCTCTGTAAAACTTCTCCAAAAACTTGGGTTTAAATTTGAAAAACTGGTCAATATGGCTCCCGATGATGAAGAGCTAAACCTGTTCTTATTTGAAATTCAAACTACTTGATAAACCGCTATACCTCCGTACAATGATCCTCTGTCGCAATTTATTGGTCACTAAAACTAGTGTCTATATAGAATCTGCCACGGTCGAAGTAGGTGTTCGTCCATTTGCAATGAAAATGACGGGCGTCAGAAATGCGACGGTTTCGAATATGAGCTTCCGTTATTTTCAGTTTAGCAGCGGATACCAATCTCCCGGGTTTATTTCGACCGCGAGCCCGGTAGCACTCCAGGGGATCAATTTTCAGTAGGAGACGAAAGTAGCGCCGTCGTCTCTCCGGCTGTCCTGAGAGCGTCCCGCTCACAGGATTTGTTTTTATTGCCATGTCTCCAAAAGATTAACCTCGCGTGCTGAGACAGGACGGCGACACGAAAGCCACCTGGACGGTGGCGCTGCAAGTTATTGAACGCCTCTTATCTATTGACATTTTATTGCCATTCTTACAATTCGTCTTTTTTTGATAAAATAAATAGATAACATCCAAGTTCTCAAAATATTTTAGGAGTAAAAAATGAAAATCAGATTTATTTCAAAGGCGATCCTTGCGACCTTTTTGATCGCTAGTTTCTCGATCGGCAATTTTGCACAGAACGCAGCTTTGCCTGAGGGGATCAAAAAGATCACCACTGTCGAAGGTATAACGGAGTATCAGCTTAGCAACGGCTTAAAAGTTTTGCTTTTTCCCGACAACACAAAACAAACTATCACGGTGAATATGACCTATTTGGTCGGTTCCCGTCACGAAAATTACGGCGAAACCGGAATGGCGCATCTACTTGAACACCTTGTTTTTAAGGGCACACCGCGCCACCCGAATATTCCAGCAGAATTGACATCCCACGGCGCGAGCCCAAATGGAACGACCAATTCGGATCGGACAAATTACTTTGAAACATTTGCAGCAACGGATGAGAATTTAAATTGGGCACTCGACCTCGAAGCCGACAGAATGGTCAATTCATTTATCGCAAAGAAAGATCTTGATTCTGAATTTTCAGTTGTCAGAAATGAATTGGAGTCCGGAGAAAACAGTCCGTTTCGAGTACTTTTCCAGAGAAGTCTGTCGGTAGCATTTGATTGGCATAATTACGGAAAATCGACGATCGGAGCAAGATCCGACCTTGAAAACGTCCCGATCGATCGCTTGCAAGCTTTCTACAAAAAATACTATCAGCCGGATAATTCGGTTTTGCTCGTTGCCGGTAAATTTGACGAAGCAAAAACGCTTGGATTGATCAAAAAGTATTTCGGCGTGATTCCGAAACCGGAACGAACGCTCCTGCCAAATTATACGATCGAGCCGACGCAAGACGGCGAACGAACTGTCACGATTCGAAGAGTGGGCGATACCCAAATGATGATGACTGGTTATCACGTTCCTCCGGGTGCGAGTACGGATGCACCTGCCGTACAAATTTTTGCAGAAGTTTTAACCGATGCACCTTCCGGCAGACTTTATAAAAATTTAGTTGAGACAAAGATGGCAACGGCGGTATTTAACATTAATTTCGAGTTTAAAGAGCCGAGCTATTTACTTTTTGCAGCACAGCTCGGAAAGGATCTTCCTATCGAAGCGACACGTGATGAAATGGTTAAAACCATTGAAACGATGAGTGAGAATCCTCCAACAAAAGAAGAGGTCGAACGCGCGAAAACATCGATCATAAAGAACATTGAACTGACTTTAAACGATCCGAATCGTGTCGGACTCGGGCTTAGCGAATATATTGCACAAGGCGATTGGCGTCTGTTTTTCCTGTATCGCGACAGGGTTGAAAAAGTAACACCGGAAGACGTGGCCGCAGTTGGTAAAAAGTATTTCAAACAGTCGAATCGAACGGTCGCAATGTTTATTCCGACAGAAAAACCGGATCGCGCAGAGATCCCGAATGTTACGGATAGCGATATCGCGGCGATGGTCAACGGTTATAAAGGTAAAGAAGCAGTCGCAGCAGGTGAGGCATTTGATCCGACTCCTGCGAACATCGAAGCGCGAACAGCGCGTTCGACGATCGGCGGTTTGAAGGTCGCCTATTTGCCAAAAGAGAATCGCGGAGACACGGTGTTTGCCCGAATGACTTTTCGCTTTGGCGATGAGAAATCATTGATAAATCGCGGCGATGCGGCTAGTTTTGCAGGGCGTCTTCTGATGCGCGGAACAAAAAACCGCACGCGGCAGCAGATCCAGGATGAAATCGACAAATTAAAGGCGCGCGTCAACGTTTCCGGCGGAGCGACAAGCGCGAATGTTTCGATCGAAACGACTCGTGAAAATCTGCCTGCAGTTCTAAAGCTCGTTGCTGAGATACTGAAAGAACCGTCGTTTCCCGAAGATGAATTCAATTTGATAAAGGAAGCCCAATTAACCTCGCTCGAAAGCCAACGCAGCGAACCGACAAACGTCGCGGTCAAAGCGATGCAGAAAGAATTTAATCGCTATAAAAAAGGCGATATCCGGTATACAGGAAGCCTAGACGAAGACATTGCGGATACAAAAGCAGTGACGATCGACCAGGTAAAAGCCTTTTACAAGGATTTTTACGGTGCATCGAACGGTGAATTAGCAATTGTCGGAGATTTTGATCCGAAGACGATCACTCCACTTGTTACCGATCTTTTTGGAAGCTGGAAGAGTCCTGGAAAATACGAAAGAGTTCCAAACGAATATTT
>JBGTEI010000392.1:0-2848 GCA_041747875.1 Pyrinomonadaceae bacterium
AGATGACTCGCAAGACGTCGAACCGGAAAACCTCAAAGGCGTTCCGACGGTCGCCGCAGGTTATCAGTCGGAAGACAAGAAGCTCCCTCAGCTGGGAAGAGTGGGTGTCGATATGCTTGCTCAGCGTCCGTTGGGGTTGCGCGAGGCGATCGTCAAAGCACTAGAAAATAACAAGGATATAGAAGTTTCGCGAAAAGACGTCAAGATCGCGGAATTTGATCTTCTCGCTTCGGAAGGTAATTTTAGTCCGCGTATAACGGGAAATACCTATTTTGAACGGGCAAGTATTCCAAACGTCAGTATTTTTAACAGAAATCCGGCGACAACGAATACTTCATTGGTAGCTGACATTGGCTATCAGGGGTTTGTCAGAGACTTTGGCACCTCGTATAGCTTTACTTTTAAGAATCGACGCTCGACGACCGATAGTCCGGTTTCGATATTAAGCCCGCAGTTTGATTCTTCCTTTGAATTCAAGATCGTTCAACCTTTATTTAGAGGTCGAAAATTTGACGAAGGAAGGCGGGGAATTGAACTTGCGAAACAAAATCTTTCAATAACCGACAAGCAATTCCGGCAGAAGGCGATCGATATTACCGTTAATGTACAGAGGGCCTATTGGGATCTGACATTTGCATTGCGAAATTTACAGGTTCAGCGGGATGGCGTAAGCGACGCCAAAGACCAGCTTGAACACAATAAGCGGCTTGTCGACGAAGGAATGCTGGCACCCGCTGATATTATTGCGTCGGAAACCCAGGTCGCAAATTTTGAACAGAACGTATATTCAGCGCTTGAACAGGTAAATCGTTCTGAGAATGCGCTCAAGAATTTAATTGCAATAGATCGACAGGATCCGCTATGGGGTGAGTCGTTGTTTCCGACCGATTCCGTTGAACTTCAGAAGCCGGGAACCGATCTTCCAGAGGCATTGCGGCTTGCGCTTGAGAATCGCATCGAGATCGAGATCTCGGACGTTTCAAAGATGATCAATGAATACGATCAACGCTTTTTCAAAGATCAGACGGGCCCCGAAATAAACTTTACCGCAAGCTATACATCAAACGGCATCGCCGGAACGGCTAACCCGGATGCGGTAAGTTTTTTCTCAAACACCGAGAGCACGCAGAAGTTAAATGAAGTGATCGATCGCGTTAATAGTATTGATCCGAACAGCCCGCCGATAAGTCCGCTCCCGATCGCCCCTCCGCAATCCGTTTCTCCGATTCTAACGGGAAATTACCTGAGTTCTGTGACTGATATTTTTGCAAATCGCTATCCGACATATCGGGTCGGTGTTACGTTCTCGATCTCGGTCGACGGCAAAACCCAGAAAGCTTTGCTCGGAAAAAGTCTGGTTCAAGGTGAAAAGATTGATGTTCAGAGAGTGCAGCTCGAACAGTCGATCCAGGTTGATGTAAGAAATGCGCTTCAGACTCTGAAAACAGCGGATGCAAAACTTCGTGCGGCGGCGATCTCGCGCGAAAACAGCGAAAAGCAATACGAATCCGAAAAAAGAAAACTCGACAGCGGATTTTCCGATGTTTACAAAGTTTTAGAACGCCAAACAGCTTTGATGAACGCCAGAAGTGCCGAGCTCCAGTCGCGAATAGAACTCAATAAGGCGATCGCAGAACTTCACCGTGCTACCGGTAATTCGTTAAAAGACAACGACCTCGAAACGAGATTGAGAAAATAGAAGTACGGTAATCCGTGCGGCATTTCTTGTTTTGATGGACTGAAAACCCGCTTCGGGAAACCGATTCGGGTTTTTGAAATATTTTTCGAGAAAAAAGTCAATTATTACGTAACCAGAACGGGAAATATCGTTCAAATTGGTGTATGCTTAATGGTTAAGTGATTCGTGCGAAAGTCTTCCGCTTATACGGAAAATCAAAGGGTTTTTGAGAGTGGTTTTTCTTTTCAAATCGGATATTTAAGATCAGAATATTAAACAGGAATTATTTATTAGAATGGCATTTAAGTCTTTATTTAGTTTGTTTTCAAGTGACTTGGCAATTGATCTCGGTACGGCGAATACTCTTGTGTACGCGCGCGGCCGGGGGATCGTTGTCAGTGAGCCGTCGATCGTAGCCATTAATAAAGTTACGAATCAGGTAGAAGCGGTGGGACGCGATGCAAAAGAAATGCTCGGCCGAACCCCGGGTAATATTGTTGCGATCCGTCCGATGAAAGATGGTGTTATCGCGAATTTTGAAGTTACGGAGAAAATGCTTCAGCATTTTATTCGTAAAGCTCACAACGGGAAGTCTTGGGTCCGCCCAAGAGTTGTTATCGGTATTCCTTCGGAGATCACGCAGGTCGAACGGCGCGCGGTAGAAGATTCCGCGTATCGCGCAAAAGCGAGTGAAGTATATCTGGTTGAAGAAGCAATGGCAGCCGCGATCGGAGCCGGACTTCCGATCACAGAACCTCACGGAAATATGGTAGTCGATATCGGCGGCGGAACTACGGACATTGCAGTTATTTCGTTATCCGGGATCGTTTATTCGCGTGCGGTTCGCGTCGCCGGCAATGAAATGGACGAATCGATCACGCAATACATCAAGCGAAAGTATAATTTGCTGATCGGTGAGCGTACGGCTGAAGCGATCAAGATCGCACTTGGTTCCGGCTTTCCGCTGGAAGAGCCGCTTTCGATGGAAGTTCGCGGAAGAAACCTTATCGAAGGTATTCCGAAGACGATCACGATGACCGACGAGGAGATCCGTGAGGCTCTCTCGGACGCGGTCTCGACCATCATCAACGCTGTCCGCGTCGCGCTCGAACGTACTCCACCCGAACTTTCTGCAGACATAGTCGAACGCGGAATTGTTTTGACCGGTGG